>JBCDCZ010000049.1:0-19917 GCA_039180865.1 Pseudomonadota bacterium
CGAATTGAAGGCGTTATCTGCGAACACCGACCAGATGTTGCCGTCGCAATGTTGCGAAGCCGTGCGGAGATCAGAACTTTGCTCAAGGGGTAAACCGCTATTGGTCACTCTGGCTGTAGAACCGACGGCACGTGTTGAGAAGTGCCGCCACCATCGGCCGTCTGTCCAGACTGCGCCAGACAATACTTGTACCGAGTTCCGCATCAAGTGGGTGGGCGTCGGCATAGGCATCGCTCTCCTCAAATGGGCTCGGGAAGTTCTGTGGCGCGACGAAAGGGCCGTAGCCAGCATAGGAAAGTGTGATCGCGCCAAGGATCGTATCGACTTCAGCCATGGCGTCCGCGTCAACGCCTTCCGGTTCCTGGCGATCTATCTCAGCGACAAGAACGGGCGCTTCCTTGCGCGTATAGCGGATTGTCGGCGGACGGTCCCGCGGTGAGGCCCGGGCGTCCCGTTTTTCCAGAGGGCTTGATGTGAGAAACAGTTCCGACAATCCGGCCGTATGAACCGGCGGATGGAGGAAGGCCACATCGATCAGGTTCTGCTCGACCTGAGCCTCGAGGGTCGCCGTAATTCCCTCGGTGAGGCGCACACGGGCAAAAGTGTTTTCTTCCCGAAAAGCGCTCAGGATCGGAACAACGACCTGGACGGCTGCGATTTGCGTCATGCCGATCCGAAGATGTTGCCCGAGACCGCGATTGGCGTCACGGGCAACCTCAACGGAGCGTTCGGCCATATCGATGATCCGTCTTGCGGATTCCGTGAAAGCGCGGCCTGCCGGTGTCGGGTCTGCACCGTGACGGCCCCTTTCAAACAGCCGAACCTCAAGTTGTTCCTCAATCCGTCTCAGGCGGGCGGTGAGGGCGGGTTGCGACATGCCGAGTACGGTTGCCGCGCGTGAAAAGCTGCGCTCCTCCACAAGGGCGACTACGCAGCGATAGTCCAGTATCGCAAACATCTATCAGCTATTTTTATAGAATCTATCAAATCCTTCGATTGCCAGATGGAACATAGACCGCATCTTGAGGCAAGCGAAGAACCGGTCAAACAGAATAGCACATTTTGGGTGATCGGTGCTGCGGCGCTTAATCAAGCATCGAAAGGACTTGCATTTATGAAGACGATTGCCTGCGCGATTGCGCTCTCTCTCACGGCCGGTTTTGCCTATGCCGACGATCTCTCGGCGCTCAGTACAGGATTTGATACCGCAGAAGCGCTCGACGCTTGGTCAGAGCATCGGCCTGATGGGTTCACCAGGAAATGGCAGGAGCCGCGAATCGAAGATGGCAAGCTCGTTCTGCAACCGGTGTCGTCCGGCTGGTATGAGGACAATCAGGCAGGTCACCTCTATCATCAGATTTCCGGCAATTTCATTGCGACCACACGGATCGAGGTTGTTGGGACCAAGGCTGATCTTCCACAGACATCCTTTTCGCTTGCCGGCCTTTTCATCCGTACACCACGGGAACTCAGTGCTGCATCATGGACGCCTGGGCAGGAGAACTGGCTGTTCTTTTCCGTTGGCACAGCGGCCCCGGCTGGTGAGCCGCACTATGAATTGAAGACGACGACCAATTCACTGTCGACACTGCAGATCCTTCCAGCGCAAACCGGTCCGGTTGACTTGCGCATCGCGCGACACGGCGAACTCTTCACGCTTCTCGCACGCCCGGAAGGTGGGGAATGGGAAGTGGTTGAACAGATTGTCCGGCCTGATCTGCCGTTGGTTTTGAATGTCGGTTTGACGGCATATGCGGACTACGATTCCGTCGCGCCAACCTATCCGAACTATCATGTCTACAACACCAAAGGGGCTCCAACCGAGAACGCCGATCTCATCGCATATGTCGACCGTTTCGACCTGCGGCGTCCGGCGACCGGGCGCTTACCGATTGCCAATATCGATGCGCCCGCCTTTTTGGACGTGATTACCGCGAGGCGGGACGATCTCTTATCCGATTGATTGTGCAAGGGAGTGGCGTGGTGATCCCGTATCGGTGGACTGCGAATAAACTTTGGTTCGTGGGCGCATTGTGCGTCGCGATGGTGCCGCTCGCCTGGGCGGCGTCGTTGCCGGAAACGGACCGATATGGTGAAACCTTCGTCGTCTACGCACAGGTTGACCGCTCGGATGGCACGTATCGCAGGATGCTGACGACGCCTGATGTTCTGAATCGGGTCCGCAATGATGAACCGCTCCCGGATGGAACGCGCATTCTGATGGAGACATATTATCGGCCGGGCGAACTCAGCACCGTCTTCCACAAACAAAAGGTGGAGGGAAAGTGGCAGTACGGCTCGTTCAATGGCCGGGGCACTGTCAATCTCAGCACCAGACCGCAGGCGTCCTGTCTGTCCTGCCATGCGCGTGCTGCCGCAACCGATTTCACCTTTACCCAACCATCGCTCGGCGCTGCCCTCGTTCAGGGGCTGACCCGGTTCACCTGCGACCGCAGTGGGCGGAGCCCGTGTGATCTGGAAATCTATCGGGCAGGAGCCAGTGAGTGACGGACCGTTACAGCCTGGCCCTGCGAGTCATCCACTGGGTCACTGTATTTGTTGTTACCGGCCAAGTGCTCTTAGCGGGGCTGAACGCACTCCTCTATGAGCCGCGTCCGATCTTGGCCGAAGCGCTCGTCCAGGCGCACCTGTCAATGGGCTTTGTGGTTTTCATTCTGACATGTGTCCGGCTTGCCGTGCGATGGCAGAGCCCTGCGCCTCCGCCTTCCACGCTCGTATCTCTGCGCTTCGGAGCAGCAATCGTTCACAGTCTGCTCTACATCATCCTCCTTCTCATGCCAGTGACTGGTTATGTGAGGCTTGCTGCTCTCGGTTTTGAGATCCCGCTTTTCGGCCTGTTCAGTTTACCGGCCCTGGCGTTCGACCCTGCGCTCGCAAATCTCGTGGCAATGGTTCATTCCGCACTTGCGCTTGGTCTGGCGGGTCTTGTTGCCCTCCATATTCTGGCGGCGCTATTCCATCGCCGATTAGACGGCGTTGGCGTGATGCCGCACATGGCGGTCCGTTTGAAATGAGGGAAATGATATCCGCCGCTACGGTTCGCTTCTGCTGTCGCCGGTGGCAAGCCGGGTGTAGGGTGTTTGCGACCAGGAGGAGAAGCGCATGGCGGGTTATACAAATGTCGATGAGGACACATGGAAAGCGTTTGGGAAAGTGGACGGACCCGGTCGCATCCAGATGCTCAATTTCATCCGCCTTCGGGAAATGGCGGAATATCCGAATGGCCAGGAGATAAGCGGCGCTGAAGCCTATGAGGAATATAGCCGGCTGACAGTTCCGATCCTAACTGGCCTCGGAGGCAGGATGGTCTGGCGCGGAGGGTTTGAGCTGACAATGATCGGACCATCGGAAGAGATCTGGGATATCTGCTTCATTATCGAATATCCCGCGAAAAACGCTTTCCTGACCATGGTTCAGGACCCGAATTACCACGCAGCCCTTGTCCACCGTCAGGCAGCGGCCGCCGATAGTCGTTTGATTTGCCTTAGGCCACCGCAGGAGGTAAGTGAGGGCCAATCAAGCCTTGTACAAAACGCAGAGGGTTTCCACGGCGCGTGATGCTCGGCTCTCTGGGTCCGGGTAGGGCGTATCGGTTAGTCCCAACTGAGCTTGGATAAATCCGAAACCTTCCAGCTGTCCGAGAAAATCCTCCGCGACATCGGATGCTGGCGCTTTTGCGTTTAGAAAGCCGTCTGAGAAGGCTGCATCAATAAGATCCGTCAGTTCCCGATGCGCTTGAGCATAACCATACTGATAAAATGTTTCAGCCATGCGAGGATGCTTACGGGCGCTCTCCTGCATGGTCTGTGAAAATTTTATCGCGTCCGGAGAATTGAGAAACATGAGGAGATTGACGCCATAAGAGTGGAGCGTTTTTCGAAAATCGGCGAGGTTCTTAATTGCGGGGAATTCTCGCGGACTGAAGCGGTCAAGCTCGCCATCGACCACCGCTGCGAGCACTGCCTCCATATTCTTGAAATTCTTATATATTGTTGCCTTTGAGACCGACGCGTGTTCGGCAATTCTGTCCGTTGTAACCGCCTCAAATCCTCCATCGATAATAAGGCGACGCGCAACCGAAATGATCCTGTCTTTTGCTGGCAATAGGGTCTTCTCCATGGGCTAAAACATAGCGGCGTGTGATCCCTCCTGAAAAGCAGATTCTTGAAAAACGGTTCTTGTCATTCGGAGAATGTTTCCTAGAGTACTGGTCAGTACTGATCGCAAGAGGGATTTCAATGGGGAACGAAACACTCACCCGCAGGATAGAGGGCCGTGCGAAAGTGTGTGGCAACGCGCGCTACGTAGATGACATTCGCGCCGAGCAATTCGGCTCGGATTTTGATCATGGTGTCATCATCACAAGCACCAAAGCGCGCGGTGTCATTCGCCGGATTGACAGGTCTGCAACGCTAAAAGTGCCGGGTGTTTTGGCTGTCTTGACGCACGAAAACGCCCCGCGCCTCAAGAAGATGATTTCGCTCTCCATGGCGGAACTGGCGGATATTCGCCCATTGCAGGGGCCGGAGGTGCGCCATTATGGCCAGCCGATTGCGGTTGTTATAGCTGAAAGTCCGATGGCAGCGCGCGAGGGGGCGAACCTCGTTGCTGTCGAGTACGAAGATGACGGAGAGGATGCCGCGTTTTCACTAGCGGCAGCTGAAGGGCGACTGAAACCAGTCAAGCGGGCAGGGATGGCGCCGGGCAAAATCTCAAGTGGCAATCCCGAGAGAGATTACGATGCATCTCCTGTAAAGCATGATGCCGTCTATCGAAATGCACCGCACCACCACAACACAATGGAACCCGGCAGTGCGATTGCACGCTGGGACGATGATGGCGGTGTCACCGTGCAGGCGGCTGTCCAATGGCAGCATGTCGATACGCTTGTGATCGGTCAGGCATTCGGTCTTGGGCTCACCGACAGGCTTCCGGGATTTGTTGCGCGGAAAATGCTGGGGTCGGAGATTTCCGGCAAAGTCCGTCTTAAAAATACGCTGGCGGGCGGCGCCTTCGGCCGTAACCTTACGATGGTCCATGTCCTACTCGCCTGCATGGCTGCCAAGGTTCACAAACGTGCAGTCAAGATTAGTGTATCGCGTGAGCAGTGCTTCACGCTCTTTTCTTTCCGCGCCGAGGTGCGCCAAAGGCTGCGGATCGGTGCAGAAAGCAACGGAAAGCTGAGATCACTGATCGTCGAGCCCGATGTTGCTGCAGGCATCGGCGGAAGCTTCGTTGAACCGGTAGGGGCGTGGTCCTGCCACATCTATAATCACCAAAGCCGTCACCTGCAGCACCGTGTTGCAAGGCTCGACACTCAGGCGCCGGGTTGGATGCGCGCACCGGGCGGATCGAGCGCCATGTTCGCCCTTGAAACAGCAATGGATGACATTGCGCGCGACCGCGGTTTTGATCCACTCGATTTCCGTCTCTTGAACTTTGCAGAAAGTGACCCGGAATCCGGCAAGGAATGGCACTCCAACCGGCTTAAAGCGTGCTTTGATCAAGGCGCCGAAGCCATCGGCTGGCGCGATCGTTATGAAGGTGGAACCTTGCGGAATGACGGTCGAATTATCGGATATGGTATGGCGACGTGTTGGGAAACGCATTTTCAGTTTCCAGCCTCCGTGCGGGTCCGATTGACCGAAGCGGGAGAGGGCATCGTCTACGCAACGCTTGCCGAGATGGGGCAGGGCGGTTGGGCGGCCTTGACCACGCTGGCGTCCCGTTCTCTTGGACTGCCACGAGAGGCTATCCGGCTCGAAACCGATGCAAGCAATTTGCCCGCCGGTGCGGGTGCGATTGCTTCAACAGGTACTTACAGCAATGGAGTCGCGATCCACGAAGCCGCGACAAAGCTCCATCGAACACTGCGCCGTCTCGCGGTCCGGGATCGAAAGTCGCCGTTTTACGGCAACGAAGAAGCGACTATCAAATTCGAAGATGGCAATCTCGTCGGCGATGGAAATCTCTGGGAACCGATTGCCGATCTTCTAGTCCGTCATAAAAAGCGGGAAATCGAAGCATCAGCGACGACAGGCCGGACCTTTGGGCGTTCGAAAAAGGCGAAAGCGACCTTCGGCGCTTGTTTCGTCGAAGTGTCCATTGATGCAATCACCCATGAAGTGCGTGTCGAACACATGGTTGGCGCTTTTGCGGGTGGACGCATCATTGAGCCTGTCATCGCGAAGA
The DNA here is from genome assembly GCA_039180865.1 of Pseudomonadota bacterium. Taxonomy (GTDB): domain Bacteria; phylum Pseudomonadota; class Alphaproteobacteria; order Rhizobiales; family JACESI01; genus JBCDCU01. Next base: position 6,214 of record JBCDCZ010000049.1, read on the forward strand.
ACCAGATCTCCGGCGGCATGATTTGGGGGCTCGGTCAGGCGCTCATGGAAGAGAGCACCATCGATGAACGAACCGGGCGCTGGACGAATGGCAATCTTGCCGAAGCTTTGATCCCGACACAGGCGGATGTCGGGAAAGTCAGTGTCATACTGGTAGAAGACGACGATCTCGATCATCCGGTCGGCATGAAAGGCCTCTCTGAAATCGGCGTGATGGGGCCGGGACCGGCGATCGCGAACGCAATCTTTGACGCTCTGGGGACCCGCGTCCGCCATCTTCCAATCCGCATAGATGATTTGATGGGAGATGCAGTATGAAGAAAACGCTCTCGGTGAATGGTGCCATCCATGAAATGGAACTGGACCCGCGCACCACGCTTCTCGATCTCCTGCGGGACACGCTTGACCTCACGGGCACGAAGAAAGGCTGCGATCATGGGCAATGCGGTGCGTGTACTGTTCATGTCGATGGCAAGGCCGTGCTGTCGTGTCTTCAACTGGCTGCCACACTGAACGGCAGCGTCACGACGATTGAGGGGATTGGGACGGAAGACGCACCGCATCCCATTCAGGAAGCCTTCCTGAGACACGACGCTTATCAGTGCGGGTTCTGCACGCCTGGTCAAATCATGAGCGCGCTCTCCTGCATCAACGAAGGCAATGCAGGGTCATCTGAAGAGATCAAACTGACCATGAGCGGGAACCTTTGTCGCTGTGCGGCCTACAAGAACATTCTCGCAGCCGTCGAAAGTGCGCGCGATACAATGGAGGTTCAAAAGTGAAACCTTTCACGATGACAAATAGTGCGGGTGATGGGCCATTTCTGGCGGGGGGAACGACATTGGTCGATCTCATGAAGCTGAATGTTGTTCAGCCTGATCACCTCATGGATCTCTCATCCCGCCGAGCGGATCTCGACTACATCCAGACTGATGAAGAAGTAGTTCGTGCTGGGGCTATGACCACAATGGCGGACCTTGCGGCAAACGCGGTCATCAAAACGGAGTTCAAAACCGTTGAGAGTGCTCTCCTTCAGGCGGCAAGCCCGCAAATCAGAAACATGGCAACGATTGCCGGGAATATTCTGCAACGCACGCGATGTTCTTATTTCAGGGATGTTCGCTCACCGTGCAATAAGCGCGAACCGGGAAGCGGATGTTCTGCAATTGGCGGAGACACCCGAAGCCTCGCCATTCTCGGACAAAGCCCCCATTGTATCGCCAACTATCCTGGTGATCTTGCCATCGCGCTCGTCGCTTTCGACGCAAAGTTATCGGTGCGTAGTTCGGATGGGAGTGTTCGTGAAATGCATGTCGATGCGCTTCATCGGCTTCCAGGCAAAACGCCACATCTTGAAACCACGCTTCTGCCAGGTGATCTCATTGAAGCGATCTCGCTTCCAAGAAACCGCTTCGACCATTCGATTTACTATAAGGTCCGGGACAGATCATCTTACGCATTCGCGCTCGCCTCCTGCGCGATCGCGCTCCGGCAAGAAGAGAGTGTCATCCAGGATATCCGGATTGTACTGGGTGGACTTGCGACGCGACCATGGCGCTGCGTGAATGCTGAAGACAGTCTGCTCGGAAAACACCTTGAAATAGAGGCGATCGAACGGGCCGCCCGGCTTTGTCTGGAAGACGCGACGCCGGATCAAAAGCAGAAAGCAAAAGTCGAGCTCGGCAGGCGGACGGTTATGAAAGCGCTTTTGTCCATAGTGAATTGACGCTGTTGTTGCGCGCGCAAGACACCGCCCGAGGGACTGATCGGGCGGCGTTTCATCTCAAATGCGTGGCCCTCAATCGGATTGAGCCCGCTCGCCAGCGCGAGCGATAAGGCCACGGTCGCCGGTTTCCCAAAGCGCGGTCATTGTCATTGAAGTGACGACCCATCGATCACCGGATGGCTCTAACTCATAGGCATATCGTCCGCCGAGCGTCCACAAATCACCGTCGATCCTATGGGTGGCGATGAAGTCAGCCTCTGCGAACGCGTTGTTGTCATCTACCATTTTGACGGAATGGTTGGTTACGATGTGCTGGGTGATGTCGAAGCCCGGAAGGAAGCTCGCCCATCCGGCGACAAGCTCTTTCGACGGCTGAGTTACCGCGGCACCACCGAAGAGGCTTGTGTAATCGGTCGTCACAGTCTCGGCGAAGGCGTCTTCAACCCGCTTCCAATCGTGGCGGTCCGCGCCCGCAGCGATGTCGGTTATCGAGCGCGTAATTTCTGCAGGGTTGGCCAAAGCAACACCTCCAAACATGAGCGTGGCGGCAAGACTTGTGAGGAAAACGTGTTTCATCGTGGTGTCCTTTCTCTGCGTTGGCCTCAGGCGAGCTGACCACCCGTTGCGTCAAAATCCATGCCGTTGAAGGCTGTCGCGGCGTCTGATGCAAGGAACAGAACACCCTGTGCCATTTCATGGGCGTCCATAATGCGTGGCGTGACGAGGTTCGGTGCCACACCCTCATAGGTGAGGCCCTGGAACGCGAAGCTCTCCTCAAGCATCGGCGTATCGACCGCGAGCGGCGAGATCGACGTGACGCGGATGTTCGATTTCGCGAGCTGGGCGCCTGCGCGTGTCAGACCAAGGACAGCGTGCTTTGAGGCGTTGTAGTGCGCGGTGTTCGGAAAGCCGCGATGGGCAGCGACCGATGCCATATTGACGATGACGCCATTCCCCTGCGCCTTCATGATCGGGATTGCGTATTTCATGCCATAGAAGACACCGTGGACGTTGGTCCGGATGATGTCGTCGAAATTTTCGAGATCAATGTCTTCCATATTGGCGGGTGTCATAAAAATCCCCGCATTGTTGAAGAGAACGTCGAGCCGACCATAAGTTTCTGTCGTAGCGTTCAAGAACCGCTCGACCTGTGCGGGGTCCCTGACATCGGTCTGCACCCAGGTCACGTCCCCGCCAGCAGCGCGGATCTCAGCTTCAACCTGTTTTCCGAGCTGATCGCGACGAGCACCGAAGACGACCTGTCCGCCTTCCATGGCAAACGCGCGGACGGTCGCCGCACCGATACCCGAATTGCCGCCGGTAACCGCGATTGCTTTTCCAGCAAACCGGCCTTCCGGATTGACAGTTGTGGGTGAACTTTCCGGGTTCAGGCTGTTTGCACTCACCGCACTTGCGGCCAGGGCTGCCGCGGTGGCCGCTCCCGCAGTCAGAAGAGCGCGTTTTGAGGTGTCGATTGTGCCGGTCATTTTATTCTCCATCTCTTCAAACCGTGTGTTGCGATGAGATGAAGATGGCAGGTCGGTCTGACCGCCACAGGCGCGATTCCTGTCGACCTTTATGCGAATCTTGTCATTTGCGGAGTTGCGGGCTCATTGATCCCGGAATGCTGCCGGCGTGCAGGCGAAACGACGCTTGAAATGCTGGCCGAAACGGCTGAGGTCATTGTAGCCGACCCGGTAGGCGATCTCCGCGACGCTGAGTGCAGTTGTCTTGAGGAGGACACTCGCCAATTCAAGCCGGGCCTTAATCACGTATTGCAGAGGAGAAAGGCCGGTTTCGCGTTTGAAGGCCTTGGCGAAATGGGTTGTGCTCAGAGCGGCCGTCTTGGCCATGTCGGCGAGCGTCAGGTCGGTTGCGAGATTGTCGTGAATATAATCAAGAGCCCGTGCAAGACGAGGGTCGCTAAGATCCACCTGCCATTGTTTCGGCGGCGCGATCGTCTGGACCAATTGCGCGGCTATCGCACGGTGCATCGTTTCCTCATAGAGCGTTCCGCCTGAAGAAAAAGACGGCGCTTTGAGGCAAAGGCTCAGTATCACTGGGTCGAGTCTCCCGACAACCGGTTCGAAACCGTCTGCGAAAGAACCGCCTGCCTCTTCGATTAGCTGCTTATCAACTGCCACCATCGTGACATCGAGTGGCGCATCATATTCGCAAAGGCCCTCCGATCCTTTGGACAGGATCCAGCCCTCGTTCGCGTCAAGCGGACGGTGTTCGCTGCGTGATGAACCGATAGAAAGGCGGTGGGTCGGTTGCGCATTGCGGAAGATGCCAATTGTGAGAGCAGGCAAAACATACCCGCCGCCGCCCGCAGGTAATGTCAACGAGGAGGCTTGCAACTTGGACATGCCTCTGGATTTAGGTCGCGATGGTGCACTTTACAAACTGATGGCCATATTGTTTGCGCGAGCGGCGGGAACGTTCTTAAATGACATTCATGGCAGACCAGTCCGTTGTGATCAGGAGACTTGCAGAAGGGGATGTACCCACGTTCAGGAAACTGAACCGGCTCTTCGCCGACTGCTTTGAAGACCGTGAAACCTATGTGAACAGTGCGCCGCCGGATGCTTACCTCGCTGATCTTCTCCAAAATGAGACAATCATTCCGATTGTCGCGCTAGTTGGTAACAAGGTTGTCGGTGGACTTGTTGCTTATGAGCTTGAGAAATTCGAGCAAGCGCGACGGGAGATCTACATCTACGACCTCGCGGTCGATGCCCGCTTTCGACGGCAAGGAATTGCCACTTGTATGATTGATCAAGTTCGGACCATTGCCAGCGAGCGGCAGGCCTGGGTGATCTATGTGCAAGCTGACTATGTGGATGAGCCCGCTGTCGCTCTTTACACAAAGCTCGGGCGGCGGGAAGACGTCCTGCACTTTGATATTGAGCCCTAAACAGTGATCAAAGCTTCACCTGGCATCAATCTTTCTTCTTCTTTTTCTTTTTTGCAGGTTCATCGTCAGCCCTCTTATTCAGCGGACCGGTATCGTAGCGGTCATGTTTCCGCCAACCGGAAACAACTTCTTCCGTAACACCGATAAAAGCATTCACGATTTTGCTGTCCTGACGCGGCTGGTCAACGCAGGGTGTATGGGCGAGACATGAGACCAATAGAGCGTGGGCAAACAAGGTAATCTCCCGGGCAAGATGGATGAGAGCAATAATAATATGAACCAAAACGCGGGTATGACAAATATCTCAAAACTGAGGGAAACGGGCAAGCCTTACCTCTAGCAGCGCAAGTCTCGCTCTCAGTATACGTATTATACCACTTGTTTAATTAACTTTATGGTATAATACGCTACTATGAACAAAGCCGACCAACTCGATGCAGTTTTTGCAGCGCTCGCCAATCCCACACGACGGGCAATCCTTGAGCGCCTTTCGCGTGGCGAAGCCACGGTCAACGCGCTGGCCGAACCGTTCGAGATGACCCTGCCGGCAATCTCAAAGCACATTCGGGTGCTCGAAAAAGCAGGCCTGGTGGAAAGGGGACGGGATGCTCAGTTCCGTCCTTGTACGCTCAAAACGGAACCGTTGGAGATAGTGGCGAACTGGACGGACCAGTACCGCCATATTTGGGAAGCCCGTTTCGATGAAATCGATCGTGTAATCAAAGCAATGAAGGATGGGAATGATGACTGAGCAGTCAGATTGGGTGAATATAAGACGCGAATTCGATGCGCCAATCGAATCGGTCTGGGAGCTTTGGACCAATCCCGATCTTTTCAAGAAATGGTATGGGCCGAATGGCATGAGCGTTCCGACGGCTGAGATGGATGTCACTGTCGGCGGGACACGTAAGATCTGCATGGAAATGCAGACCCCCGACCGCTCCATGTCGATGTGGTTCATCGGCGTTTACAAGGAGGTGAGCCGACCGTCCCGTCTTGTTTATACTGAGAGCATGTGCGATGCGGACGGCGTGATCATTCCACCGCAAAGCATGGGGATGCCTGAAGGACATCCGGATATTACGGAAGTGATCGTCGAACTCTCGGAGGCCGATGGCAAAACAATTATGACCATGGTCCATGTCGGTGTGACGGAAGGAACAGCCGGCGCCGGTGGCTGGAACCAGGCTTTCGATAAACTGGCGGAAGCAGCGAGAGCCCTGGCTTAAGATCCGAGAACCGACAGGACTTTACGAATTAGATTCGTTGGGGCGCAGTCGGACGGGAAGCGTAACACCGCCCCCCAACCGACCGCGCTTACAACAAATGAGGTCCCGATCCTTCCGATGACAGATGATCATCGGCGTTGAAGAGCGGGCAGCGTGTGACGCTAAGGCAACCGCAACCGATACACATCGTCATTTTGTCCCTGAGCGCAGTGAGTTGCGCGATCCTGTCGGTCAGATCGTCATGCCACACCTCAGCAATGCGAGCCCAATCTTTGGTGTCCGGAACTGAGTGAACGGGAAGGTGTGACAGTGCGGCGGCGATCTCTGCCAGTGGAATTCCGGCGTTCTGCGCGACTTTGATAACCGCAACCCGACGCAAGACTTCGCGCCGGTAAACTCTATGATTGGCAGAGTTCCGCGTAGCCGCGATCAGTCCCTTTCGCTCATAAAAATGAAGCGTCGAAACCGGCAGTCCGCTTCGTTCCGAGACTTGTCCCACCGATAAATAACTATCAGGCACCAAAAACTCCCTTGACCTCAACCAATGTTGAGGTCTTAGCGATCCGCATGTCAAGGAGATTGAGATGCGCTCAGCTCAACGTACATCAGACGCCGAAAGCGACGCTTTCGTTTCATGGCGGGAATTCCGGAAGCGCGCTGACATCGGCGCGGTAGCATTGGTCTGTTTTGCCGTTTGGCTCCATGCTGCTGACTCCCTGATTGTTGCGACTATGTTGCCCTCTATCGTGTCAGATATTGGCGGCTCCGGTCTCGTCGGCTGGTCGGTTTCTATGTATGAGATTGCCTCTGTGGCCGCTGGTGCGTCGAGTGCGTTGCTTACCATGCGCTATGGATTAAGGCTGCCGATGAGCCTTGCAGCATGTCTGTTCGGTTTCGGATGTTTGATGAGCGCGCTTGCCCCGATGATGCCGGTTATGCTCCTCGGACGCGTCTTCCAGGGAATCGGAGGCGGTGGCCTCGTAGCAATGTCGTTTGTGGCGGTCAGCGTGCTCTTCCCCCGGCGCTATTCGGCAAGAGCGCTCGCTCTCGTCTCCACCTTCTGGGGTGTTTCTGCGTTTCTTGGGCCGCTCATTGGCGGGGTTTTCGTCGAGTTCGCCACATGGCGGTGGGGCTTCGGTTTCTTCGCTGCACAGGCTTTCTGTTTGGCCGCCTGGATTGCGATGCGGCGCGATCTGCCGACACCGAAACGGACAACATCAAAAGGGCTTCCTCTAAGGCGGCTTGGTCTCCTCAGCCTCGCTGTCCTTCTTGTTTCCTATGCGGGGGTTGAGATCGCTCCATTGCGAACGTCGGCCATCGTTGGTCTCGGCTTGGTCTGTCTCGCGTTGTTTTTCTGGATTGATCACCGTGCGAAAGATGATCGTTTGATGCCATTGGGCCCGCTGGATGTCACCAAACCGACAGGCTCGGCCCTGGTGATGATCTTTTCCATGTCGCTGGCGACCATTGCCATAACAGCCTATGGACCGCTCCTCTTGACGGCAATTCACGGTGCATCCGCGCTGACGGCCGGTTACGTGATTGCCTGTTCCTCGATCGGCTGGACGCTGGCGGCTGTTCTTGTGAGCGGAGCCCCGGAGCGGTTTGACCGGATTATGATCGCGGTTGGCATGGGCGTTGTTGCTTTGAGTATCTTGGGTTTCCTCTTATCATTTCCGAACGGTCCGATCTGGCTGATTGCGGTATTTGCGTTTCTTGAGGGGGCTGGTTTCGGTATGGCCTGGACGTTCATCTTAAGGCGTACGACCGGGTTGGCGGATCCTGAAGAAGTGCAACGAATTTCCGGTTCGCTACCGACAGTTCAAAGGCTCGGTTATGCCCTCGGCGCCGCTTACATCGGCATCGTTGCAAATGCACTCGGCTTTGCGTCCAGTGACACCCCGCAAGAGACCGCTTTAATCGCGCAATGGATCTTCTTCGCATGTATGCCGTTCGCCGTTTTCGGTTTGCTGGCGATGGTTGCGCTCGTGCGGCGCGCGCCTGATGTGTTCAGGATACGTATATGAAGACCGGACCCGTGACGGTGCTGATGGCGCTCTTTCGGTCGCGCGCTAAAGCCAGTCTCTCTCCGATTGCGGGCCTTTTGCAGCGTCAAGTGCGTGAGCTGCCAGACTGCGCCCGGCCTGTTCCATGGTGAGATAAGTCTGATCCGCACCGGCTTCCGTGATCAGCTCGACATGATCGGCATAGAGCGCATGGGCAACAACCGCGCCTTTGAAGCCGCGCTTTCGTAAGGTCCTTGCAGCAATGAGTTTCGCTTCGATGTCGTCCATTGCAAGAACCGCTGCCTTGATATTGTCGATCGCGATGCCACTCCAGAAATTGCTGTCCTCCGCATCGGCGAAGATCACATTGCGCCCGGCTTCGGCATGCGCTTTGACCTTGTAGACATCGGCATCAAGTCCGACCGGTCTGAGCCCTTCTGCTTTCAAGGACGCATATGCCGCTGAACCCGTTCGTCCCATACCGAAGATCATGACATTGGCATCTCCGAGATCGGTGGGTTGTTCGTCTGGATGCCGGATCGGCCGCTCAAAGGGTTGGAGCTGTGCCTCGTAGCGTTCAAAAAGTGGGTGCGCAAAACGGTTGAGCGGGGCTGCAATCACGAATGACACCGAGACGGCGATAGCGAGCGGCACGAGGAAGGTTTCGGCTTCCGGGATCCCAGCGGCGACGATCAGCCCGAATTCGCTATAGGCTGTGAGCGACAAGGCCGTCAGGAAGGATGTGCGGGCGCGCAGCTTGAAGGCGAGCAGAAGGAGGAAGAAGAGAAGGCCTTTAAGAGGTAGAGCAATTCCGACCACAAGAGCGAAGAACAGGGCATCCCAATCCGGCAGGCCGGACATGCCGATCGACAGGAAGAAGCCCACTAGAAAGATTTCTTTTAATGCCCATAAGGACTTCGACAATTCGCCCGCCTGTTTGTGGCCTGATAGGAGAAGCCCTATAACAAGCGCGCCGATTTCGCCTTTGAGCCCGATCAGCTCGAAGCCGACACCTCCAATCACGAGGCTGAACACCATACCGGCAAGAACGAGGATCTCGTCATGCCCGGCAAGATCGAGGAGTTTGTAGAGGAGCGGCCGCAACAATGGAGTGGCGAATATGAGGAGCGCCCAGAGGCCCGGCAGCTTTCCCCCAAAGATTGCGAGTACGACAAGTGCCAGAATATCCTGAACGATCAGGATGCCGATTGCTGTACGGCCGTGAAACGAGCCAAGTTCGCGTTTTCCTTCAAGCATTTTTGCTGTGAGGACCGTCGAGGAAAAGGCAAGGGCGATGCCGATCAGAAGTGCTGTCTTCCAGTCGTCAGTGAAGGTGAAGCGAGCAATCGGCGCGAAAACCGCGATCGAGATTACGAAGTGGAATAGGGTGCCGCCGACAACTTGCGGTTCTGCGACCTGGCGAAGTTTTAGTTTCAATCCGATGGTGAAAAGGAGCATCAGAACGCCAAGATTGGCGAGGTATTCAAGGATAGGCCCGGTCGTTCCCGGCATGCCGAATTGTGGGCCGACAATGTTGATGACGAAGCCCGCCGCGAGAAATCCGACAAGTGGGGGAAGACCCACCTGTCTTGCAGCGAGACCGAAGACGAAGGCCGCGCCTATTGCAAAGACTTCAAAGACCATGATGTTCCCTTGAAGGTGCCCCAAGAAAGTGTTCGAGTGTTCAGCGGGCTGTTTCACCAGGACCTAAAGCAGAACCCGATCTTGGTGATGCCTGAGCCGGACTTGCCGGTATGACTATGTGTGTGAACCAGTTACTGGAAAGAAAACGTTGATTTCACGCAGTTTGCCTCAGGAAAACAGAAATAGGCAAGAGCTGGCAGGATGATACGAGTTTTGTTGCCACATTGTATCTTGTCTCGTTGCAGCGATGGAACGTGACGGAGAAAGGCGCTGATTGATGCTCTCGTTCGAACTTGCAATTGCATTCGCTTTAGCGGCCTTCTTGCTTTCGCTGGCACCTGGACCCGACAATATCTTCGTCCTAACGCAGTCAGCATTGAGTGGCGCGCGGTCAGGTGTCATCGTGGTGCTCGGTCTCTGCACCGGACTGACCGTCCATTGCCTCGCAGTGGCTTTGGGGCTCGCAGCGCTCATCCAGGCAAATTCAACAGCCTTTACGATTCTAAAGTTCGCAGGTGCGGCTTATCTTCTTTATCTCGCTTACAAGGCATTTCGCTCCCCTGTGCAGGAGATGGGCGAGACTGCGCCGCGCCTTCGCATGGGCGCGCTTTATCGGCGTGGCCTCATCATGAACATCACCAATCCAAAGGTGGCGATCTTTTTCCTCGCGCTATTCCCACAGTTTACAGATCCCGATGCCGGACCTTTGGTTGCTCAGATTGCGCAGCTTGGTTTGATCTTTGTGTTGACTACGTTTGTGGTCTTCAGCGTGATTGCCCTTGCCGCAGGCGGGTTCAGCACGTTCCTTACTCGCTCGCCGACGGCTCAGATCGCGATCAACAAGGTTGCAGGTCTCGTCTTTGTTGGGCTTGCCGCGAAAATCGCGCTGAGTAATCGTTAGCGGATAGGGCACAACCAGTGCGGGCAACACTGAGCCGTCGGGCAATTAACCGCTTGCCCACCTACCTCTATTACGACGCAGTCGATCCTATCTTTTGTCGTTTCAAATGATGGTGATCAGCGTTCGCTTCCACGCTCCGCATTACTTCCAAATCTATAGTCGACTTAAGCATTAATACCAAAGGCTATGCGACAAAGGGTGCAACTCCCCGTTGATTTGAGTCAACGGCGCGAGGCTTGAAATATGGCTCAAAGTTTATACGCGGATGATTGGAATTTCGAATGTATTCCAGGAGGGCAAAAGATCCTTAATTCAGACGAATCCACGTATTTCTACCGTATCCTTTTGTCGTAATTCCAATGGATGAAGTAATATAGTTCTTTTGAAGAGTAGCGATACGAAGGTTTAATTATTAGGGTTGCGAAAATTAGGGATATGGCGCTCGGTAGAAAAGTATAGAGCGCTTGGGAGTTGGTTATCCGTAAGTAGTAATGTCTGGCTTACTTTAGGGGCCTGCTGAATTCGGTGCTGCGATCGTCGCGGCTTAATCGGGTATTGCGCCGGGCGGATCCGGTTCAATTCCTATCATGGAATCGAGGGAGGAATTATGACCGTCCATCAAAACGTGAATGCTAGCGATAACGTCGTCTACCCGCCCAGTGCGGACTTTTCGCGCAACGCCCATATCGATAGCGACGCATACCAGGAGATGTATGCCGCTTCGATTTCCGATCCGGTAGCTTTCTGGGGCGAGCACGGCAAGCGCGTTGACTGGATCCAGCCCTACACAAAGGTCAAGGACGTCAGCTACGAGTTCGGCAACGTCGACATCAAGTGGTTCGAAGACGGCACCCTCAATATTGCCGCGAACTGTATTGACCGCCACCTCGGAAAACGGGCGGATCAGACGGCCATCATCTGGGAACCGGACAATCCCGAAGATGAAGCCCTTCATATCTCCTATCGTGAGCTTCTCGAAAACACCTGCCGCATGGCCAATGTTCTGAAAGATCTTGGCGTCGGCAAAGGCGACCGGGTCATTCTCTACCTCCCGATGATCCCGGAAGCCGCTTATGCCATGCTCGCTTGTGCACGGATCGGTGCCATTCATTCGATCGTCTTTGCAGGCTTCTCTCCTGACGCGCTGGGCGCTCGCATCAATGGGTGCGACGCCAAAGTCGTCATCACTGCGGACGAAGCGCCGCGCGGTGGCCGCATCACGGCGCTCAAAGCCAACACCGACGCGGCCCTTCTTCACTGCAAGGAAGGCGTGCAGTGCCTCGTCGTAAAACGCACAGGCGGTCAGACCACATGGATCGACGGACGCGATCACGACTATAACGCGCTTGCTGCGGAAGCCTCGTCTTACTGCACTCCGGCTGAAATGAATGCGGAAGACCCGCTTTTCATTCTCTACACATCAGGCTCAACAGGACAGCCGAAAGGTGTCGTCCATACAACGGGCGGTTATCTTGTCTACGCGTCAATGACCCATGAGCTGGTCTTTGACTACCATGACGGGGACATCTTCTGGTGCACAGCCGATGTCGGCTGGGTCACCGGCCATTCCTACATCGTCTACGGCCCGCTCGCGAATGGCGCGACAACGGTCATGTTCGAAGGCGTGCCGACCTATCCGGATGCCGGTCGCTTCTGGGCAGTCTGCGAAAAATTCAAAGTCAATCAGTTCTATACGGCTCCAACTGCGATCCGTGCTCTGATGGGCAAGGGCGAAGACTTCGTCACGAAATATGATCTCTCAGACCTCAAGGTTCTCGGCACGGTTGGCGAGCCGATCAACCCTGAGGCCTGGAACTGGTACAACTCCGTGGTCGGCAAGGGGACCTGCCCAATCGTCGACACATGGTGGCAAACAGAAACCGGCGGGCATCTCATCACTCCTCTCCCAGGTGCAACGCCCGCCAAACCGGGTTCCGCTACTCTCCCATTTTTCGGCGTGAACCCGGTTATTCTTGATCCGACGTCGGGCGAGGAAATCACCGAGACGGCGGCGGAAGGTGTGCTGTGTCTGAAAGACAGCTGGCCAGGCCAGATGCGCACGGTCTGGGGCGACCATGAGCGTTTCCAGAAAACCTACTTCTCCGACTACAAAGGCTATTACTTCTCCGGCGACGGATGCCGCCGGGACTCCGATGGCTATTACTGGATCACAGGCCGCGTTGACGATGTCATCAACGTTTCCGGACACAGAATGGGCACGGCGGAAGTTGAGAGTGCACTCGTCGCTCATGCCAAAGTCGCTGAAGCAGCCGTTGTCGGATATCCGCATGAGATCAAGGGGCAGGGCATTTATGCCTATGTGACCCTCATGTCGGGTGTCGAGGCAACACCGGAACTGCGTGAGGAACTGGAGACATGGGTCCGCTCTGAGATCGGACCGATCGCCAAGCCTGATCTCATCCAGTTCGCGCCGGGCCTACCCAAGACCAGATCTGGCAAGATCATGCGCCGTATCCTGCGCAAGATCGCCGAAGATGATTTCTCCAACCTGGGTGATACATCCACGCTCGCAGAACCTGCAGTCGTTGATGATCTCATTCAGAACCGAATGAACCACAGCGACTAGGGACGTTGGAGCAGTCGCCGTGCCTTGAACCGTGCTTCGCCAATGGGTGGCGGGGCGCATGTCATCAACAACTCAAATAGGGGGAGATATGACAGACACTAACGTCGCTCCAAAGTCAGTGGGGGCTGAAAAAGACGGCCAGGCCTACTGGGCAGCGAACCTTCGCATCATCGTTGTATCCTTGATTATCTGGGCAACCGTTTCATTCGGTTTCGGTATTCTCTTGCGTCCGCTGTTAAGCAACATTCAGTTCGGCGGTACCGATCTCGGTTTCTGGTTTGCTCAACAAGGATCCATTCTTGTCTTTCTTGGACTGATTTTCTTCTACGCCTGGCGGATGAACAAGCTCGACCGCGAATACGGCGTGGATGAGGAATAGGATTTAGCGCTATGGACCAGTACACACTCAATCTGCTGTTTGTCGGCGCGACTTTTGCGCTCTACATCGGCATCGCGGTGTGGGCCCGTGCGGGATCCACATCCGAGTTCTACGCCGCAGGACGCGGCGTTCACCCGGTCACCAACGGTATGGCGACAGCCGCTGACTGGATGTCAGCTGCCTCGTTCATTTCGATGGCTGGCCTCATTGCTTTTGGCGGTTACATCAACTCGTCATTCCTGATGGGATGGACGGGCGGTTACGTGCTTCTTGCTCTTCTTCTTGCGCCTTATCTGCGTAAGTTCGGCAAGTTCAC
>JBCDCZ010000050.1:0-19792 GCA_039180865.1 Pseudomonadota bacterium
ACGCATGGTCACTGGTCCCTAAGGGCACCTGCGAAACGATCGTCATTGACGAAGCCCGCAAAGGTTCACTGTCTCCACTGGACCGCGACAACCCGGCTTAAGCGAAAGCGCCGGTATGGAAGAAATGAAATATGAGTGTCGCTGAGGCCTTCCACATGAGTCAGTCTCGTCTTCCGCTTCGCGCGGGGGTCGGTCTTCGCGACGCTCATTTTCAGACCATTATTGACGCGCATTGTGAAAAAGGCGCCAGTACCGCTGACAGTGCGGTCCACTGGCTGGAATTTCACCCTGAAAATTTCATGGCTGATGGTGGCGCTCCGCTCGATTATCTGATGCGGATTGGTGATTTGTACCCGCTCTCCATGCATGGGATCGGTCTATCCATTGGTGGAGAAGGCCCACTCAGCACCAAGCATTTGGAACGTTTGAAGCGGTTGAACGATCTCGTAAAACCGTACTCCGTGTCAGAGCACCTGGCTTGGTCGACCCATGAAAGCGCGTTCATGAACGACCTTCTACCTGTCCCTTTTACTGCAAGGACGCTCGATCGGGTGGCTGGTCATATCGACCGGTTTCAGAACGCCCTCGAACGGACAATTCTGTTGGAGAATCCCTCTTCCTACCTCTCCTTCGAAGAAAGTGACATCGATGAGATTTCCTTTCTTGAGGCGGTAAGCCGGAAAACGGGGTGCGGGTTATTGCTCGACGTCAATAATGTCTACGTATCCGCTCACAATATGGGTTGGAGCGCTGAAGACTATGTCGACAGATTTCCACTCAATCTGGTTGGAGAAATCCACCTCGCCGGCCATGTCGAACAGGAAGCCGACGACGAGGAAACGCTCCTCATTGATACGCATGACCGCACGGTTAGCGTGGACGTGTGGTCCCTTTACGAGCGGGTGATCGACCGCGGGGGAGCGATCCCGACATTGATAGAGTGGGATGCGGATTTGCCGGATTGGTCGACGCTTGAAAACGAAGCGCGCAAGGCTGACGCAATTCTCGCCGATTTGGAGGGCACTGATTATGCCTGCGCAAGCTAGCACCGAGGCGCACTTCGCCGAAAGCTTGCTTAATCCAGGTAAGTCAGCACCGGCACAGGTCATCGGGCGAAATGGGGTCCGCTCGGAGCGGCGGTTCAATGTCTACCGCAACAACGTCATCTATAGTCTGATCGAAGCACTCGGTGACAATTTCCCCACCGTCAAGCTTTTGGTTGGAGACGCTTTTTTCGAAGCGGTTGCACGGATTTGGGTGTTGGAAAACAAACCCGCATCTCCATTATTGTTCGAATACGGCGCGGGATTTCCGGCTTTTTTAGATGGTTTCGAACCGCTCAAATCGCTGCCTTATGCGGGCGATATTGCGCGCGTTGATGAAGCGCGGCGGTCAGCCTATTACGCTGCCAATGAGACCGTCATAACGATCGCAGAGCTTGCGGAGCTTCCAGAAGAGACGCTCAATGCGGTTCGCCTTAGAGTGCATCCGGCGCTGAGGCTCATCGTGTCAGACTATCCGCTGTTGCGCCTTTGGTATGCGGCCCAAGGAGACGGCGTAGCGTCAGGTTTATCGGGCGATGCTCGGTTGGAAACCGTGATGGTGACGCGCCCTGCTTTCCATGTGGAGCTTCGTCCAGTCGATCGTGCGACACACACTTTCATTCAAGATTTGCAAAGCGGTACGAGCCTTGGTGAGGCCGCGGACAAGGCGGATGATCCGTCTTTCGATCTTGCTCAGTCTTTGCAGATTTTGTTTTCGGCCGGGGGGGTCTCAACCATCGACCCAGGGGAACTGAACCAATGACAACACTAATCACAAAGCTGCGTACTATCCATCAGACCGTCTTCACCCGGGTTGAGACTGCAACCGGCAACAATATAGAGGGCTTGCTCGCGCGCTTTGTGTTTCTAAGCGTGCTCTTCTTTTATTTCTGGCGCTCTGCCTTCGTGAAGCTCGATGGGTTTTTCCCGAACGCAGGCGCTTATGCGCAGATCCTGCCGCAGACGGCTGAAGCGCTTCACTATGATGTCACCCAGTTCGATTTTCATCATCACCTCATCGTCTACACCGGTACCTATGGCGAGGTTATCCTTCCGCTCCTCGTGGTGATTGGGCTTTTTGCGCGGGTTGCCAGCATCGGCATGATTGTTTTCATCGCGGTCCAGTCGATCGTGGATGTCTGGGGCCATTTCGTCGACGGCGGCAAACCCTTCGATCCGTTGGCCAGCGGCGTCATTGCTGACCAGCGTATTCTTTGGGTTTTCCTTTTGACGATCATCGTTCTGCGGGGACCGGGATGGCTTTCCATGGATCGCCTGCTTGACCGGTTTTGGCGTGATGACAAACAAGACACCGCGCAAGCCTCGCCGGAACCACAGCGCGGATGAGCGGGGGGCACTGCTGGGTGTACCGCTTCCGGTCCCTATTGACAGCGCCGTACATGTGATGGGTTGCGACGCTCGCAAAACCAATAAATAGACCGGTTGTTGGGGCAACAATCGCTGGAATTGCGGAGTCTATTTTTACGAAATTGAAATGCTGAAGGCCCATAGTGAAGGGTAGTTCGCATGGAGTCTGTTTGGTGTTCGACCCCGTTCTCGAGTTTGTCAGTGTTTTTGTTGAGTATTCGTTCAGCCCGGGTAACCGATTATGGCCGGTCTACATCGTCGTTACTGCCCTTATTTGTTTTGTCATCTATAAAAGATCACAGGCGCAAAGGTCATTTTTGAGCTGGCTCTTTCCGAAGGCAGTTTACCTTCATCCATCGAACCTGGTCGATTTGAAGCTGTTCGTGCTCGGCCGGCTATTAGCGTTTTTCGGCGTGTTCCAATCTGTGTTCTTTGCCTCTGCAATTGCGTCGATGATTGTCCTGACGCTTGGTGGCCCTGAGGGAAATGAGGCGACATGGCATCCTCTCTTGATCGGGTTGATCATGGTTCTGGCCATGGATTTTACCGTATACTGGGTACACCGAATACACCATGAAACTGCACAGCTCTGGCCGTTTCACTCCGTTCACCACAGTGCTGAAGTCATGACTCCGGTCACTGTCTACCGCAAACATCCCATCTACGACCTCATTTCGACGTTCATGAAGGGCGTTGTGGGTGGCGTAATCCAGGGCATGTTGCTGAGTCTTTTTGTCGGCTCGGTTTCTTTCGTCGCCATTTTGGGCGTCAACGCAATTTACGTGGTGTTCAATATCGTCGGCTCAAATCTCCGCCACAGTCACATCTGGCTCAGCTATGGCCCTGCGCTGGAACACATTTTCATTTCTCCCGCCCAGCACCAAATCCACCATAGCCGCGCCAAACGGCACTGGAACAAGAATTACGGTGAGGTTTTCGCGATCTGGGATTGGATGTTCGGAACGCTCTACGTGCCAAGGGAACGTGAAATCCTGGAGTTTGGTATCGCGACGGAAACAGAGCCGCTCATTGAGCAACCGCATCCGTCGCTGAAAGATGCGCTCGTTGTTCCTTTTCAGGATTCATTTTCGTCCTTTGGGTCCGCCGAGCGCGATGAAGCAAACCCCTTGTCTGAAAAAGTCGACGGATGACAGTCTGGCTTTCTCTCTACCTGGATGCTTTGCGGTTTCTCGCAGCAATAGCTGTACTGCTTTCGCATTGGGCCTATCCGCGGTTTTCCGGCGGCGACTATATCGTCCTTCGCGAAATCAATATCGGTAGCGACGCGGTCGTTCTGTTTTTCGTGCTGTCGGGCTTTGTCATCACCTATGCCGGTGTTGAGCGGGACAAACGGTTGAACCAGTTTCTATTTAACCGGGCAACCAGACTGTATTCCGTCGCCATACCGGCGTTGGTGTTAACGTTTCTGCTCGATAGGCTGGGTGTCTGGTTCTTCACCGAGGCATACCAGGGCTGGTGGTATCAATGGCCGAGCGCCGGTGCGTTTTTTGGTTATGGCCTGAGCTTTACGAGTGAATGGCAAGGGCATGGCTTCCGTATGGGGACCAATGGTCCCTATTGGTCCCTGAGTTACGAGGCAGCATATTACATCGCATTTGCAATCGCATTCTATATGACCGGCGTGCTGAGGGGGCTTGGCCTTTTATTGTGCGCGCTGGTCTTCGGGGTGAATGTTCTGCTTCTTATGCCGTGCTGGCTGATGGGGGTTGGCCTTTACCGGCTTCTGCGCCGTGAGAATGATTTTTCCGGCCTCGCGATCACTTTGCTGATTGTCATTCCACCAATCCTGTATTGTGCCTTTGTGGCCTACGGTATCGCGCCGTTTTTGAAAGCAATCAGCTATCTCTATCTCGTTCCGGACGGTTCCTTTGAGACACTGCGCTTCTCTGATGAATTCTTGTGGAACTGGATCATCGGTCTTTTGTTTGCCGTGCACCTTTGGGGCGTAGGCCTGTCGGTCCGACGTTTGCAAAAAGGCGCCGAAGGTCGGTGGGTGGGGTGGATAAGGTGGTCAGCGGGCGCGAGCTTCTCGCTTTATCTTGTCCACTACCCCGTCATGCAGTTCTTGAGCGCGGCGTTGCCGTTTGATCCAACATCGACAAGCAGCCAATGGCTTCTACTATTGCTAACCATTGCTGCGTCTTTTCTCTTCGCGTCATTGTTTGAGCGACCGCTACCGAAAATCCGCAAAATGATCTTACGCATTGTAGACAGAGATCTACGATACGCGAACCGATCCGGTAGTGAGGCTTGACGGTTAGGTTCGAAAGTCCTGGCCACCCGTCCTGTTCAGTTTCGATTGGATGTTCCTGCGGGGTGGAAGGGAATTGCATGTTCCGCTTGGTAAGGCTGCCGAGCCTTCACCATCCCGAAATCAGATAAACGCCACCATTGCTTGAACGGTAAAACCCGCATATGGAGGCAGTGCTTCTTGTCGATGAAACGGACGTCTTTTTTTGACTCATGAGCCTTATCAGACCTGCCGATAGACGCGGTGAGCGGAGCAGGAACCGAAAGACTCGCTTGAAATTCATAGAAGGTTAGTTTTTCGTAAATAATACGTATATATACTTATTGATCATGATGTTTCGAGGGGGGTTATATAAGAAATTCAGATAGTTAATGCGAAATATGCGCCCTGGAATTGTCTGACAGAGTCCAGTCGTATTGCTTAAGTGCTGCTATCTGGATTTGTTTAACTAGAAAACAGAGTAGTTAAGGGGCAAAGGTAGATGGCCAGGAAGTCAATTGCTGGATGGCTGGTAGTTCCTCTAATGCTGGCGGGAACATCATATGCCAATGCATTAAGCGTTAACGCGGTGACCGCTGGAGCGGATGCTGCGTTACTCGCGCAAGCCTCGCTTGCAGCCAATAGTGGGATTACTATTGTTGGTGGGTCCGAAACATATACCGGGGCTGATGATCAGGGCGGTACGTTTTCTGACTTCAGTTTGTCAAATTCGACAACGAACATCTCAATTCAAGACGGCGTTGTCCTGACATCAGGTGACGCGACCGGAATCGTTGTGTCCGACAACACGGATACTTCGTTTGATGCTGACCTGCAGGCTCCGGGCGATCCGGGACTGGATACATTGATTGGAACCACTAACGATGCGAACGTTTTGAGTTTTGAGTTCACGGTCGATCCGGGAATAACCTCAGTGTCCGCCAATTTTGTCTTTGGTACGGAAGAATTTCCTGATCAGAGTTTTACCGATATCTTCGCCGTTTTTGTTGATGGGCAAAACTTTGCTGAGTTTTCAGATGGTACATTGATTTCATTTCAAGATGGTATGCCATCTGAAGCCTTTTTCAATGATAACGACGTCGATATTCTTGACCCGTTTTCAGACGGTGATGGCAATGAGTTTCAATATGACGGGATTACGGATGTGTTGACAGTCACCGGCCTTTTGGACCAGTCACTAACGACACATACGATATCCATCGCGATCGCAGATACACTAGACTTCATATTTGACTCTGGTGTGTTTTTTGCCGGATTGACCGCGGGAACGGAGACTGATGGCGGGATTACACCTCCAACACCAGTGCCGCTACCTGCAACAATCTGGCTGATGATTGCTGCGTTCTGCGCGTTTGGAGTTTTCAAACGCCGCGTTTGAGATAACGCTTCCCCATGATCATTTGAATGAGATACCCCGGTTACTGCGTGACCGGGGTATTTTACTGTCTTCAGAGACATGTTGGTGTTCAGCTCAGTTCGGAGATTTCATGGCTAGACTCATACACAGTGTAATTGGTATCGCCGCCTTTTTCTTCATGGCAGGCAGCCTTCACGCCCAACCAACAAATCAATCATGCGCCGTTTTGAGTGCACTTGGGAGCAACCAGAAACTGGGTGTCGCGAGCGCAATTGATGAGGCCGCGCCGCATTGGCCGACGATCAACCGGGAGAAATTAATCGAAACGTTACAGGCCCTTCTCGATAGTCTTCAATTTAATGGAGGCAATGTTTACCGGGTTGCCTTCTTCGAAGGAAATCTGGAGGAGCATCTCGTCTTGTTGCGACTAAAGGAAGGCGAAGTCGCTGGCATGCGAATGCGCTATGAGTGGGCACCCGATGGCATGAAGCTGGTGACACTTAAGTTTGAACGCAAATACGACGCCTATGCCCGGCAACCGTTTTCGCAAACGCCAGAACTGCTGACGTGTTGACGTCGGCCGGCCAAGCGCTGAGGATGCGCTTAAGATCCACAGGCTCGTTTCATAAGCCAGTTTCTCGCGTCGTGGCAAGATGTCCGTTTCGATCTTTCCTTTACGGGCAAGCGCCTTACGAGTAACTAAACCCCTTGAATTAGTTGGTTTTGCTCGTTCCACAATTTTTTTTGGCGCATGTGTGGTGATATCTTATCGGCCCAAATGTATTGTGTGCCTCGCTTGAGTGCATATCCATACTCATAAAGGGCCAAAACACCGTTCATCATTAAAGGATGTGGTGTCCATGGCTTTATGGGCGAGTGCAAGTCTTGCCCCATAGTATCGGTATTTGTAAGCCATCCACCGATGAGATGGTCTTTGAGAGATCCCGGATACACACTTTCATATCTTGGAAAACCTTCACCTAATACATCCCGAATCTTGAGTTCTTCGAAGATTCGCACATACTTTGGCCAACCTAATTTATTTATGTACCAATTTTCATTATTGACGCCTGATCGATGAATTTCGAAACCGCTTCTGTCGTGGTTAAAAAAGGCCCCTTCAATTAGATTCAAACGACATAGAATCTCCAAAGCGTATTCCGTAACAGTCGTAACCTCGCCCTCGACGAATTCAATAGAAGGTGGCGGAGGATCACCATCGTAAAACGTGGCGCCCCTGGAATGGCTTTCTAATACAGCTGCAAGACTGACGGTAAGTTCAAGTAACAAAGGTATTTCTTTGTTGTATTGATCATACAAAATAAAATCATCCTTTGACGGAATTTTCAAGACTGGTCGTTATGCACAAATAATCAAACCAAACCTGTAATGATTAGGCTTCCGATTTTGTTTGGTGAAATCTAAAAGAGTTTGTAGCAAGGCCAATTGTATCGCTGATCAGAAAAGTACCAAGACTTCGCCCGTAGGTTTCAAACGGTAGAAATTAGAACAATGGCGGACAGACAGGGATTCGAACCCTGGAGACGGTTACCCGCCTACACGCGTTCCAGGCGTGCGCCTTCGACCACTCGGCCACCTGTCCTTCACAGTTCCACCGGATTTTCCGATGGGGTCGAAGAGAAGCGCACGCTCCTCTTTTGACTTGCCTTGCTAAGCAAGGCTGGTGCGCCTTCGACCACTCGGCCACCTGCCCACTTTCCATCGGCTCGCAAATCCGATGCGATGGTTCGCGCGACTATACTCATCCCGAATTTCGACGCAAGCGGTGTTTGAGGCTCTTTGAAAATCATGACAAACGGACTATCTAGAAGCAGGTTTCGAACAAGCATAGATCCGTTATGATCCGGTTTTTCTTCAGATTTGTCGGTTACACCTTTCTGATCGTCTCCTTCATCGCGCTTCTGCTCGATGGAGTTGCCTATCTGGCGTCAGGTGAGATCAAGTTTATGTCAGCGGGGCAAACCTGGACGGATCTTGCGCCTGCGACGATCAATCAGGCACAATTTGCAATTCAGGAGCATCTGGGCCTGATATGGTTATGGGATCCAGTGATCTTGTGGATCCTGTTGCAACCGACATTTGCAGTTATCGGCGCCTTTGCTTTGTTTCTGATTGTGATCGGTCTGCGGCCCCGGCGAAAGCGACGCGAATTCGCAGCTTGATGGGAAACGGCCGAAAGGTCACCATACCGCCCTTATGCAATGGCACCATGGCGGTTCTTTTTGAAAGGACAAGAAAATGTTTCTGTTCAACATCCTTAAGAACAAGACGTCTGTCCCCTCGAAGGCCGAAGCGCTGCCGGGACGCACGGAGGAAATTGAGACAGCGATCTATCATCATGTGAACGGTCGTGCGCTCAAAGAGCCGTTTCCTGAAGGCTTGGAGCAGATCGTGCTGGGCCTTGGCTGTTTCTGGGGTGCGGAGCGGATTTTCTGGCAACTCGACGGTGTCTATGTGACAGCGGTCGGCTATGCGGCCGGGCACACTCCCAATCCCCTCTACAAAGAGGTCTGCACAGGTGCAACCGGACACAATGAAGTTGTCCTGGTGGTTTTTGACCCGCAGACAATCAGCCGGGATGCTATCATCGCAAAATTTTTCGAAAGCCATGACCCCACGCAAGGTATGCGTCAGGGCAACGACGTCGGGACGCAATATCGCTCAGGGATCTATTATTCAAACGAGGCTCAGCGTGAGGCTGCTCTGCGTCTGAAGGATGATTACAACAAGGTCCTGTCGAAAAAAGGCTTCCGCCCGATCACAACGGAAATCAAGGAAGCCGGGCTGTTCTACTATGCAGAAGATTACCACCAGCAATACCTTTCAAAGAATCCCGGTGGATATTGTGGTCTCGGCGGAACAGGCGTGAGTTGCCCGGTGGGGGTAGACGCTTAAGCGATCCCGTTGAAGCGTTTCAGGGTCTGACGCGTGGGCGTGGCGGGTTGGAAGGCGGAAAGACTGGCAATGTCACAGTCGCCTCTCGCACGACCCGTGCACACATGACGGGCAAACGCGCGAGCGTGAGAGGTGGCCTCAAGGCACGTTTTTTCGTTTTGCGACCTGGCGGTGGCGGACGGAACCAGCGCGCAAGGTCTTCACCGCAACCGTCGCCCGCCGGGGGAGCCGCCTGGTCCTTACAGCTCGCAGCTCCTTTGGGGCATTTCAGGCGTATATGCATGTGATAATGATGGCCGGCCCAAGGGCGTACTTTACGAAGATACCTTCGATCTGAGCCTGCCGTCCGGCACAGTTCCTTCTTGATAATCGGGTTCACAAAAATCCTGGCAACCGAGGGATAGGAGGTTGCGCGCTTGATTAATGTTGCATGGCGCTCAGTCCAGACTTTGCGATCGACTTCTTTGGTTTGAAAATTCACCACTGAGACGGCGCTCACGGTTTCACGTTCTTTCTTGGTGTAGATGCGTTCCGGCATCTCATTGAGCCAAATATCGGCATCAAGGCCGATCTGATGCGAAGCATGACCAGACAGCATGGGCCCACCGCGCGGTTGCGACAGGTCTCCGATCAAAAGCCCATTCCACTCTCCCGCCGCGCGGACATCGCGGGCGAAGGTTTTAAGGTAAGCGACAAGATCCGGATGGCCCCAGTTACGGTTGCGCGAGAGCCGCATGGCCTGCCAGCCAGGGCCCTCCGTTGCGATCGGCTGACCGCCGGCAAGACAACCGCGTGCATAAGAGCCAATGGCGGCGGCTGCCAGCGGGGCTGCGGTGCTGTGATATCCAAAGAGCTGTTTTGCCGGAACTGCACCCTCCGCCGCACGGGCAGGCGACGGAAATGTCAGCAATGATCCGACAACAAGCGCGATCATCGTTTGTGGGTATAAAGCCTTCGAATTCATGGGCCACCTCTCGGATAACTGCTGAATTAAAGGCGTCTCACGGCATTGCGGCAAGCCTGTTTTTGATTGGCCGCTTGACCAACCTGCCCTAGCTCGTCTTTAGACAAGGTTATGATTCAAAGAAATGCGTTCAAAGAGCGCGAGAAAGAGGAGGGGCTCATGTCCTGGTCGGTCTATCTATCCGGTGAAATTCACACAAATTGGCGCGAAGAAATCATGCAGGCGGCGTCCGCGCGAGGACTGCCGGTAACCTTTACGAGCCCGGTTACGCATCACGAAGCATCAGATGATTGCGGTGTTGCGATCTTGGGGGAAGAACCGAACAAATTCTGGCATGACAACAAAGGGGCCAAGGTGAACGCGATACGTACCCGTACCCTTATCGAGCGCGCGGACATTGTTGTTGTTCGGTTCGGCGAAAAGTATCGCCAATGGAATGCGGCGTTTGACGCCGGTTATGCGGCAGCACTCGGGAAATCTCTCATCGTCATCCACAATGCGGATCATCAACATCCGCTGAAAGAAGTCGATGCGGCAGCCCTCGCGGTTACAGACGAACCGACCGACGTCGCACTTATTCTGGACTATGTGATCAATGGGCGTCTTGAAGGATACACCGACGTCAACCAGGCCGCTGAATAGCTTTGTTGAATGCAGACGTGGTCCAAAAGAAAACGGGGCCGCGTCGCCGCTGCCCCAATACACATTTTCGACACCACTCGCTTAGTGAAAGCTTTGCCGGAATGATCTGGTTTTGTGGGGTTGCCCGCCCCACCTGATTGTTAATAAGCGTCGTGCCGCAGAAGGTGAACGATTGTTGCCACAATAATGCCAACATCCATCATCATGGTCCGGTTACGGACATAATAGATGTCCCGACACAGGCGGCCAGCCATGTCACGCAGCCTTTCTGTGTTGCCACGAAAACCCTGGCACTGGGCAAGGCCAGTGATGCCCGGGCGCATGAGAAAACGGCGGTCGTAACCGGCAAGCCGGAGAGAAAACTCGTCGTCCATTGAGATCGCATGCGGGCGCGGACCGACAAGCGACATGTCTCCTTTGACCACATTCCATAATTGCGGCAGCTCATCGAGACTGGTTCTGCGTAAGAAGGCTCCGAGAGGAGTGACGCGGCAATCCCCGGGTCGGCATTGGGTGAAACTGTCGCCGTCTTCCATCACGGTCATCGTGCGGAACTTATAGATGGTAAACTTCTTCTTAAACCGACCGTAGCGTGATTGTTTGAAAATGGCTGGGCCATTAGACGTGGCGCGAACAAGAAGAGCGATGATCACGAGAAACGGCAGAAGGAAAATGAGAGCCGTGAGTGCGACCGTGAAATCAAAAATGCGTTTGCGACGTTCCTGAAGGATGCCGAACGCTTCAAACTCTGGAAGTTTCTTGATGGCCCGAGCTTTAAATGCGTCATCAATGGCGCATTTTTCTGCTGTTGCACTCGACACTCGCAACATTCTGCAGCCCCCCAAGGACATATATCGTTATTATTCGTTATTCGGCTCAGAATTTACCCTATCTTTACCATAAAGCAAGTTGCCAATTGTAACGAAACGCATCGTCACAAGATATTGTTTTTATTAGGGATAATTGAGTGTAACGCGAATGTGCGATGGTTTTGTATTGCCTTTTGGAATGCAGAATATGAGTAAATATTTATATGTAATGCAAAATGGGATGCACGGGTGAGGGGCTTGCTTCGAAGTAAGAATCTGAGCGAAGAATTATGTCAGGATGAAATAACCGAGCGTGCCCCAGAAAGCGCAGCAAGACAGGAAAACAGTGGTAATGACGAAAGGTCGAATCGGCGCGTTCAGTTTTTCGCTTCGCTTGCGCGAAGAACGCTGGACTTCAATGTCCGTCGCATCAAACACTTTCGCCTCCGCTCACCTTACAATTAGTAAGGTAGGAGCGTAGATAACTTTTGTTAAGAAGCGCTAAAGATAAACCTGTTCACAAGCGTTCATTTATTGTTGAAAACTCCGTCTCAAAAAAACTGACGACATTAGATTTTGCCATACTTTCGCCAATATTTGTAAACTATCCAGCAGCTTTTATTTCAAGTCTACGAGCATGGAGAATTGGTTCTGTATAGCCTGACGGTTGCTCACGGCCTTTGAAGACCAGATCGCATGCTGCCTGAAACGCGATCGAGTTCTCGAAATCCGGAGCCATCGGCCTGTAAGCCGGATCTCCCGCATTCTGTCCATCGACCACTTCCGCCATCTTGCGCATGGCTGTCATAGCGGCATCTTCGCTGCAGACCCCGTGTCTTAGCCAATTTGCAATATGCTGAGAGGAAATCCGCAATGTCGCACGGTCTTCCATCAGGCCGACATTGTTGATGTCTGGTACTTTAGAGCATCCGACTCCTTGATCGACCCAACGCACCACGTAACCGAGGATACCCTGGGCGTTGTTTTCAAGTTCAGCAGCAATATCGGCTTCCGACCAGTTCGGGCGCTCCGCAACGGGAATCGATAGAATGTCATCGAGATTGGCGCGTCCACGCGTTGCCAACTCGTTCTGACGGTCCTTTACATTCACCGTATGATAATGCGTGGCGTGGAGCGTTGCGGCCGTCGGTGAGGGCACCCACGCGGTATTTGCACCAGCCATCGGATGAGCAATTTTCTGGTCAAGCATCGCAGACATAAGATCCGGCATCGCCCACATGCCCTTGCCGATCTGTGCGTGGCCGGCAAGCCCGCATTCCAGTCCGACATCGACGTTCCAGTTCTCATAGGCTGAGATCCATGCTGCCTGCTTCATATCAGCCTTGCGAATCATCGGGCCGGCTTCCATTGCGGTATGAATCTCGTCTCCCGTGCGATCAAGGAAACCCGTGTTAATGAAGACGACGCGGGACTTTGCTGCGCGTATGCATTCTTTGAGATTGACGGTTGTGCGGCGCTCTTCATCCATGATTCCCATTTTCATGGTGTTTTTCGCCATCCCGACTATTGCTTCGGTGCGCTCGAACAGATGATCGGCAAATGCCACTTCTTCCGGCCCGTGCATTTTCGGCTTCACCACATACATGGATCCGGTTACGGAATTCACCCTGCGGCCGTTCGGACCGATATCATGGAGAGCGATAAGGGCTGTCATGGCGGCATCCATGATGCCTTCCGGAACTTCCAGTCCGTCCTTGTCGTGAATGGCCGGATTGCTCATCAAATGGCCGACATTGCGGACCAGCATCAGGGACAATGCTTTCAAACGCTCGGTCGCACCGTCCGGTGTCTTGATTTCGCGATCTGGATTAAGGGTGCGCCGCATCATGGTGCCGCCCTTCATGAAGTTTTCCTGCAGGTCGCCCTTCATCAGGCCAAGCCAGTTGCGGTAGGCGAGTATTTTGTCTTCCGCGTCCACGGCGGCAACGGAGTCTTCGCAGTCCATGATGGTCGTCATCGCGGATTCTAGGATCACATCGGAAATGTGCGCGGCGTCATCTTTGCCGATCGGGTGGTCTGCATTGATTTCTACGATGATGTGGAGGCTGTTCTTCTTAAACACCAGCGATTGAGGCGCGTCAGCGTCGCCTGTGTAACCGGCGAATTGATGCGGATCGGCAAGTGTGATGGTTGAACCGTCGACGCATTTGATTGTCAGCGTTCCGCTGTCGATGGAAAAGCCTGCGACGTTGGACCAGTCGCCGGTGAGCGGGACGGATTTATTCAGATGCGCCCGCGCCCATGAAATCACGCGTATGCCACGGACAGGATTGTATCCGCCGGCCTTATCCGCGCCGCCATCTTCTGAGATGGCGTCTGTTCCATAAAGCGCATCATAAAGTGACCCGTAACGGGCATTGGCAGCATTCAGCGCATAGCGTGCATTCATTACGGGGACAACGAGCTGCGGTCCTGCGATTGTGGCGATTTCGGGATCAACATTCGTTGTATCCACGCTAAATGCGCTACCCTCTTCGGTGAGATATCCAATCTCTTTCAAAAAGGCCTGGTAGGCGGTCTGATCATGATGCGCGTTCGGATTGTCGCGATGCCATTGATCGATTTTTCCCTGCAGCGTTTCCCGTTTTGCGAGAAGGTCCCGGTTCTTGCGGCCAAGATCATGGACAATCTCTGCAAAACCTCGCCAGAAGCTGTCGGGCTCTACACCGGTCCCCGGCATTGCCTCTTCGTTAATAAAGTCAAAAAGGGCCTTGTCGATCTGAAGACCGGAATGCTCGATGGTGTCCGACATATATACAATCCTTTTCCCGGGAATTCACGCAGGTGAGTTCCTTGGCATGGCGTCGGCATTCCCTAGCCAATCAAAACGCTGGGGTACACTTTAATTTCGGCTAAGGTGTTTTGAACTTTAGGAGTAAATCGAGTCATAGGCGGGGTGAGACCCCGCCATTGCGTTTTCACCGAATTGAAGCGCCTGACGCGATCGCGTAAGCACTGATCTGACGGCAAACGAACAAATTCGCAGAACTCTAGCGACCGTGGAGCACGCATATGGCCGACCTATTTACAATCGACAGCCTCTTTACACTGGCAATGCTCATAATGCTGCAGGCAGTTTTGGGTTTCGACAATCTCCTATACATTTCAATCGAATCAAAACGCGTGCCTCTGCATCAGCAGGCCCAGACCCGCAGATTAGGAATTGGCATCGCGATCGCTCTGCGTCTCATTCTGCTTTTCGTGCTCGTTCAAGCTGTCGCGCTATTCCAGGATCCGTTGTTCGACATTCAATTTGCAGGACTATTCGAAGGGTCTTTTTCAGGGCATGCCCTGATCGTTCTCGCCGGGGGGATCTTCATTCTCTATACGGCATTGAAGGAAATCGGCCACATGATGACGATTGAGGATCTCGATCATGAGGGGGAGGCAAGCAGCAAGCGATCGATGACATCAGCAATCATCTGGATCGTAGCGATGAATCTTGTTTTTTCGTTTGATTCCATTCTTGGTGCGATGGCCCTCACAGACAAGTTCATTCTAATGGCGGTTGCTGTGGTTATCTCAGGCGCACTCATGATTTTGCTCGCTGATTACGTGGCTGAGTTCCTGAAGAAAAACCGTATGTACGAGGTTCTGGGCCTTTTCATCCTGTTTGTGGTCGGGATCCTTCTTCTTTCAGAGGGCGGGCATCTGGCACATTTGAACCTTTACGGTTATCCGGTTGAGCCAATGGCGAAATCGACGTTCTATTTTGTTATCGCCGTCATGGTTCTCGTTGAAATCGTGCAAAGTCGCTACAAGATGAAACTTAATCGCGAACGCAAAATGCAAACGGCAGGTTCGCACACACCTGATCTCGGGTGACCGGCATTTGTTAACGCTCCGAGGTCGTTATGAATGACACGTCGTTGATCCAACCACCGCAACCGCGACCACCTGGTTACGATGGTCGCCAGTCGGACCGTGCGCTCAAGATTCAACGGGGGGTTGGGCGATATTTGTCACAAGCTGGGTTTGCGTTCGTCCCGGAATTGGTTCTTCCGAACGGACGGAGGGCGGATCTTATGGCCCTGTCCGGCGCCGGCAGAGTCGCGATTGTCGAGATCAAATCATCTGTCGAGGATTTCATGAGTGACGGCAAATGGCCGGACTATCTCGCCTATTGCGATGCATTCTACTTTGCGAGCCTGCCTGATGTTCCGGGAGACATTTTCCCTCACGAATGCGGGTTCATCCTGGCAGATGAATTTGGGGCTGAAATGGTGCGCGAAGACCCGACGCTAGGAAACCCAAAGCGGCAATTGTCTGCGGCAAGGCGAAAAGCGATGATGCTCTTATTCGCACACTCCGCTGCTAAACGGCTGGCCGTCACCACGGATCCGTTCCATGCGGAAAGAGCCGTCACGTAATCCTTGTTGAGCGTGGCAACCTGAGCCGAAAACGCCGCGTTGTTTCTAACGCGGAGCCCGTTTTGCGAGAATACGCTGCAAAGTGCGCCGGTGCATGTTAAGTCTGCGTGCCGTCTCGGAAACATTACGGTCACACAACTCGTAAACGCGTTGAATGTGTTCCCAGCGGACCCGGTCAGCTGACATTGGGTTTTCCGGAGGCGCCGCTTTGTCTTCCGGATTGCGGGTCAAAGCCAGCAGGATTTCATCAGCATCTGCAGGTTTTGACAGATAGTCGATTGCACCGAGTTTAACTGCAGAAACAGCGGTCGCGATGTTTCCGTAGCCTGTTAAAACAACGGCTTTACAGTCGGCGCGCCGTTCCCGGATCTTCTCGACAAGTTCGAGGCCATTGCCGTCGCCAAGACGCATATCTACAACTGCAAAGGCTGGCGCTTTTTCATTGAGGATTTCAACGCCGTCCTTCACGGATTCAGCCGTGGCCACGTCAAAGCCGCGGGATTCCATGGCGCGCCCGAGGCGCTGTACGAAAGGTTTATCGTCGTCAACGATCAGAAGGCTTGAGTCTTCAAGGTCCACCGTATCACTGCCCGATGCGTCAAGCATTTCATATCCTTTTCAATCGGCAAACGCTATATGGTTCTACCTATGGTCTGTTATAGGGGATGCGAAGGGTTCCTCAAAGGGGGTGCTTCGTTCTGCCGCACTTGTTTATTACTAAAGTGTGTTGCTTCGTGGTCGGTTTACACTAAGTCGCGTTAACCGAATTCTTGTGCTCATCCCGGGGTTCCCGTTCGGGGATACAAATCAGATCACGCGGCCACATAACCGTTACGCTGGCACCGCTCTGATGACCTTGCCGGTTTCGGAAGTCCAGCGATGCACCGGACCGTTCAAGGAGTGTCTTTGCGATGAAGATGCCAAGACCGAGTCCGCCACCCTCGACGGACGTTTGCTTGGGCGGTCTGCCCGCTTGTCTGCTTGTGATGTAAGGTTCTCCCAAACGATCGGCGACCTGATCGCTGAAGCCGGGACCATCGTCCAAAATATTGACGATGATCACCTCCTCATCCCAGGCCAGCAATATCATTACGGTCGAATTCGCAAAATCCACCGCGTTTTCTACAAGGTTTCCAAGGCCGTACTCAACGCCCGGGAAACGATAAAGCAGCGGCATGTCACGGTCTTCTGCCACTGATGTGTGCCGACTCACTTCTACACTCACACCAAAATTGCGATGTGGATCTGCCAATTCCTCGATCATGTCGGAGAGCTTCACCACCGTCATGGGGCTTTCCGTTTCCGGTGTCAGCGATGTGAGTTTGGTCAGTATGTCTCGGCATCGCTTCGCCTGGCTGCTGAGCAGGTCGATATCAGCGCGCATGGGCGAATCTTGATCAAGCTCACGTTGTAATTCCCGCGCCACAACCGAAATCGTGGACAATGGTGTGCCAAGCTCATGGGCTGCTGCGGCTGCCATCCCGTCCAGGGCAGACAGGTGTTGTTCTCGCGCCAGAACAAGCTCCGTTGCCGCAAGCGCTGCGGACAGGTTGTGCGCTTCATTCGAGACCCTGACTGCATAAATACACATGATCGCAAGGCACATGAAGAGCGAGCACCACACGCCGATCGTGTAAAGCGTCGGAAGTTCGAGCGTTTCTTCGCCGAACCATGGCAAGGGGTAATGGAAATCGACAAGAATTGAAGAGGTCACAACAACCAGCATGCCCAGGAAAATCGTGTGGCTGCGCCTGAGAGATGTTGCGGCAATAACGACCGGCACGAGCAGCTGGAAAACGAATGGATTGGTGAGCCCGCCGGTGAAGAAAAGCAGCGCGGAAAATTGTAGGATATCGAATGTCAGGCACAAAACGACGATCCGTCCCGACAAACGTGGTTTTGACGCTGATTGAAAGCGCAGGTAGATCGTCATTGCGGTGGCAGCGCAGATCAGGACCAGGCAGGGCAGGATCGGCAGGCCGATTTTCAGGACGACGCTTGCGCCAAACACCATAAAAAGCTGACCAACCACCATAAGCCATTGCAGCCAGAGGAGCGTATCCGTCCGCATCCCCCGATCCACCGGTGCGGTCTCGATATTCGTATCGGCAGAATATGTTGTCGCTCTTTGGAGCATGCCTCCGCCTCTCGCGTCCCTCGGTCATATCGAGGATACCGCCTCTCGGCCCTCGTAAAACAAATGCATCTATTTCAAGGTCGCTTCTTCGGACGGATTTCAATTCCGAAGGATTGTCCAGAACGCTGACGCTTTGCTTAATGTGCAGCTCAATTCGACTTCTCACGTAGAAGCCAATCGTCGCAGTACTTATTCAGGTGTTTTACGGATATAGTTCGAAAGTTTCCCCGTCAATTCCACTTGTATTATGGGGCTTTGTAAGGAAAACGTGCAAATCTCCCCGAATACGTAGGATAACCGCTGTCTTGTGTGCAAACAAAGTTATGATAGTGTGCACCGCACTTGGCGTGGGACGTGTACAAGAAAGCTTGCTCGGGATTGGCGTGCGCTACGCCTGAACAATCTCCCCGTGGCTTTCAGGCATGATCGTGGATAATGCACACTGCGCCGCAGATCAGGCAAGGACCCGTTTCTCCCATGACGTTTTACCTTTTGCACGAATTGACACACGCGGCTTTGAGTCCGTTTCGAACTCTAGCCGATATGACGCGGCTTTATTACCAAAACCCTCTTAATCCTCTTGCTCGTACACCGCTTGGCCGGTCTGCAGCTGCTGGATGCGAAGTTTTTGAGCGGGCGACCCGTCAGTATGGCAAACCCGCATTTGGCATCAAAGACGTTGTTGTCGACGCTCAGAAGTTGAAGGTAGAAGAAGAAGTCGTCTGGTCAAATACCTTCTGTAATCTCATCAATTTTGTTCGCATGGCGCCCGCCGGGCGCTCACCGGACATGTCGAACAAGATGGCCAAAGTGGTGCTTGTAGCCCCGATGTCCGGCCATTATTCGACGTTGCTGCGCGGTACCGTCGAGGGTCTACTTCCATATCATGATGTTTACATCACGGATTGGGTTGACGCCCGGCAGGTCCCGGTGTCGGAAGGACGCTTCGATCTGGATGATTACATCGACTACATCATCTCGATCTCGCACTTTTTCCAAGGCGACGTTCATTTCGTCGCGGTGTGTCAGCCATCGGTCCCGGTTCTCGCTGCCATTGCCCGCATGGAAGAGGAGGACGACCCGTACGTTCCGAAATCGATGACCTTGATGGGCGGTCCGATTGATACCCGGATAAACCCGACGGCAGTGAACGATCTTGCCGCAAGCCACGACCTTGAGTGGTTCCAGAACAACGTGATTATGCGGGTACCGTTCCCGCATCCAGGCGTGGGCCGAACAGTCTATCCGGGATTCCTGCAATTATCGGGATTTATGAGCATGAATCTCGATCGGCATGTGACGGCTCACCGTCAATATTATAATCACTTGGTCCAAGGTGACGGTGATTCCGCTGAAAAGCACCGGGAGTTCTACGACGAATATCTCGCCGTTATGGATTTGACGTCAGAATTCTATCTGCAGACCGTCGATACCGTCTTCATCCGCCATGCTTTGCCGACCCGTGATATGCGCCATCGCGGTAAACGGGTCGATACAAGTAAGATCAAGCGTGTGGCGCTTTTTACTGTTGAGGGCGAAAAAGACGACATATCCGGTGTCGGACAGACCGAAGCAGCGCATACGCTATGCGATAATCTGCCCGATGACATGAAAGATCACTATGTCCAGCCATCTGTTGGTCATTACGGCGTCTTTAACGGATCTCGTTTCCTTGCCGGTATCCGGCCGAGGATTTCCGATTTCGTGAATACGTTCGAAAAAGCACCGGAAAAGCGCCGTGCTAAAGGGTCAGGCGTCGGGAAACGTGCAGTCGATATCACCAAGACGTTGAAATCGATTCTGGTCAAGCAGCCTCATGGAGCTGCCGACGATCTCACTCAAATCGCTGGCGTTGGGCCCAAGATGGTAAAGCTTTTGAACGAAATGGGCATC
>JBCDCZ010000051.1:0-19726 GCA_039180865.1 Pseudomonadota bacterium
CCTGCCATCTTCCAGGGCGGGAGCATGGTTTTCGTTGGTGAGCGTATCGTCCTGATTGAGATCGTCTGCCGTCAGCGCATAATCGCCGGACGGCGTGAACCAATTTGGCCGCTCCCACTGATTGGCAGAGCCAAAGACGGCACCGAGGTCTTTCATGCGGGAATAACAGGGCGTCGTCTTGAGTGGACGGCCTGCGGCGCGTTCTTCATCCGGATAGTGGACGGTAAAGACGTTACTGTAGGCTTCCTCGTTTTTCTCACGCAGATACCCTTCCGGCAGATCCGGACCGAAGCGGCGCGGGTCGACGCCCATCATGTCAATCGTTGGCTCGCCTTCGACGATCCACTCGGCAAGCTGCCAGCCAGCGCCACCTGCTGCCGTCACGCCAAAAGAATGGCCTTCGTTGAGCCAGAAGTTCTTGAGGTTCCATGCCGGACCAATCACGGGTGATCCGTCCGGGGTATAGCAGATCGCGCCATTATAGACTTTCTTGATCCCGACCTCTCCGAATGCCGGGACACGGGCGATGGCGGTCTCGATATGAGGCTCAAGCCGCTCGAGATCTTCCTGGAAGAGCTCGTATTCAGATTCTTCGCTCGGGCTATCCACATAGCAGCACGGCGCGCCCTTTTCGTAAGGGCCAAGAATGAGGCCGCCTGCCTCCTCGCGCATATACCAAGCGCTGTCGCTTTCCCGCAGAACGCCCATCTCAGGTTCGCCCGCCTGCTGGCGCGCCTTGATGCCCGGATGCGGTTCCGTGACGATATACTGGTGCTCGACGGGGATCACCGGAATGTTGAGACCAACCATCTTTCCGGTCTGACGCACGAAGTTGCCGGTCGCCGACACAACGTGCTCGGCAAGAATATCGCCCTTGTCGGTCTTTACGAGCCAGCGCTCGTCGGGTTGCTGTTCGATAGCAATCACCGTTGTGTTGCGGTGAATTTTCGCGCCCATGTCACGCGCGCCTTTCGCCATTGCCTGTGTCAGGTCGGCGGGCTGGATGTAACCATCTTCGGGATGCTGGATAGCGCCAATCAGACCTTCGGTTTCGCAAAGGGGCCAGATCGCCTTCACCTCATCCGGTGTCAGAAACTTCACGTCGATCCCGATCGTCTCGGCGACGCCCGCATAATATTGATACTCGTCCATCCGGTCATTTGTGCGCGCAAGCCGGATGTTGGAGACCACGGAAAAGCCCACCGGCTGGCCGGTTTCCTCTTCAAGTTCCTTATAGAATTTGACCGAATATTTGTGAATCTGTCCGACGGAATAGCTCATGTTGAAGAGTGGTAGCAGACCTGCCGCATGCCACGTTGAGCCCGATGTGAGCTCCTTGCGCTCGATCAGAACGCTATCGGTCCAGCCCTTCTTCGCAAGATGGTAAAGCGTGCCGACACCAACGACGCCGCCGCCTATCACAACCGCTCGTGCTTCGTTCTGCATATCTTACTTCCGTCAAAAAGATCCCGTTTTCTTATCGCTTAGAGGAAACTGCGGGAACCAACATTTCCATATGCGACGCATAAACCCGACGGTTTGTCGGATCAGCGTTTAGCGGGCGTTACAGTTTCGGCACGGATGTGTTGCGAAACATTTTACCACGTCCGTGAACCTTGCATCAGGGCATGTTGGGTAACCTGCATCACACGGCATTCACGTAAAC
Source organism: Pseudomonadota bacterium (assembly GCA_039180865.1). Taxonomy (GTDB): domain Bacteria; phylum Pseudomonadota; class Alphaproteobacteria; order Rhizobiales; family JACESI01; genus JBCDCU01. The sequence continues at coordinate 1,667 of JBCDCZ010000051.1, forward strand.
GGGGTTTGCGGTGATCACGGGTGCTTACCAAGTGTTAACCATCGCAAACAGAGCTTGAACAGAAAGGCGGGAAAAATGGCTCTTATCGATTTTTCCGACGCGCAAGCTGTCAAGCCAGCCCCCGATATCAGCACGATGTTTATGGCGGGTGTAGTCGGCACAGGACTTTGGGAGGTGTGGTCGCGCCAGGTTGCGCATATAGCCTTTTCTCAGGACCTGTCTTTCGGCGAGGCTTTGCAATTTGCTCTTCACATCGAACAGCGCATCTTCGCGGAACTGCTGTTCATCGGTCTTGCAATCGCAATCTTGCCGATTGCTTATCTTTACATCTGGCAGCCACTGATGCGCCTTTTCACGCTCACCGCACGCCAGAACTGGTTCGTTGACGGTTTGTCTTATGGTGTGATTTTGTCCGCGCCACTTGCCTATTTCGGCCTCGAACCGATCACGGCCGAAGCTGCCGCAACGCCGGTCTGGGCATGGATCGCTGGTGTCAGCATGGCAGCCCTCGGTGTTGCCGGGATCATTCGACTGATGGAGCTTGGCCGAAAAGTTATCTGAGACCATTAGCCAAAATTGCCGCAGCATTTTGCCGGTCCTAAAGCACCTACCTATATTGTGCTCAGAGTGTTTCGCACCTTTGAGGGATTATGGCGCTTTTTTTGATCATCCTGGCAATCGCGTTTTTCGGCCTGATTTTCGGACCGCAGTTCTGGGTCGCGCATGTCATCAAGAAACATGCCGAACCCCGCCCGGATCTGCCGGGAACCGGCGGTGAACTTGCCGAGCATCTGATCGAACACTTTCAGCTTCAGGGGGTCGGCGTTGAGCGTATACCGGCAGGCGATCACTACGACCCGGAGAGCAGAACTGTCCGCCTTTCGGAAGCCAATTACGATGGAACGTCATTAAGCGCCGTTGCGATTGCCACCCATGAGGTTGGCCATGCGATCCAGCATATGCGTGGCGAGTCACTGCTCATGTGGCGCCAGCGCCTTGCCCACACGATGATCTGGGCGGACCGGATTGGGTCCGGCTTTCTTCTTCTGGCGCCCTTGTTTGCCGGTCTGACCCGCGCGCCGTCATTGCTCTTGCTGATGGCGGCGGTTGGCATCGGGCTCATGGCGCTCCGGGTGGTTGTTCACCTCGTCACGCTTCCTGTCGAGTATGATGCAAGCTTCAAGAAGGCCCTTCCGATCCTTGAAGCGGGCGGATATCTGGACGAGAGGGATATGCCCGCGGCGCGTCAGGTCTTGAAAGCTGCGGCCCTCACCTATGTGGCGGCCGCGCTGATGAGCATGCTGAATTTCGCACGCCTTATTCGCGTTTTCAGATAGAAGGTGCCGGAAGACCGTTTGCGACACAGGCCGCTTTCAACGTATTTGCCATGAGCATGGCAATCGTCATCGGACCGACACCACCTGGAACCGGTGTGATCGATCCGGCGATCCCCATACATTCCGCCGTTGCGACATCACCGACGAGACGGGTTTTGCCCTCGCCCTTGTCAGGTGCCGGAACCCGATTGATACCGACATCAATCACGGTCGCACCGGGTTTCACCCATGACCCGCGGATCATTTCGGGCCGCCCGACGGCCGCCACAAGAATGTCGGCTGTGTGGCAAACACCTTCCAGATCAGGCGTACGGCTATGAGCGATGGTGACGGTCGCATTCGCCTGAAGAAGAAGGTTCGCCATTGGTTTTCCGACAATGTTCGAACGACCGACCACCACGGCATGCAATCCCGAAAGATCGGCGCCGCGCGCATCGCGCAAAAGCACCATGGAGCCTGCCGGCGTACACGGGACAAGGGCCGTATCGGTCTCGCCCGTACCAAGCTTACCGACATTGATGAAGTGGAACCCGTCGACGTCCTTTTCAGGCGCAATTGCCTGGATGACTTTTCCATCATCGATCTGATCGGGTACCGGCAACTGAACCAGAATTCCGTGGATCTCGGGGTCTTTATTAAGGCTTTCCACCATTGCCAGAAGCTCAGCCTCCGAGGTCGAGGCAGGCAGCGCATGCTTGACGGACTTAAAACCACATTTCTCGGCTGTGAGAGCCTTGTTGCGAACGTAGACCGTGCTTGCCGGATCTTCTCCGACAATGACGACCGCGATACCGGGCGTGAGATTATGCGCAGCTTTAAGCTTCTCGGTTTCGCGCGCGACCGTCTCGACAACATTGGCGGCAACAGCCTTGCCGTCGATCATTTTCGTCGTGCTTTCACTCATCGCGAGTCTGCCTTCCAATACAATCCTAACGCGGTTTACATTTCACAACCTTTGCCGCATCTAGCGCCCAAAAGCGACCTTTCACGGTGCGCATTCAACAAAGGGAGATCTCTCTCATTGGCTTTTATCGCCGACAGACAGACTGAGGGAAACGGGAAAGAAAAATGATCACGGTTTGGGGTCGCAAAACATCGTCGAACGTACAGGCCGTCTTATGGTGTCTTGACGAACTTGGACTTGCGTTTGAGCGCATCGATGCCGGCCATACCTATGGCGGCCTTGATACGCCCGCATATCTTGAAATGAACCCGCATGGCCGGATCCCGACCTTGATCGATGGAGACAATCCGCCGCTTTGGGAATCGGGAGCGATTATCCGTTATCTCGCAAGCCGGTATGGCGGCGAGAGTTTCTGGCCGAGCGACGCTGTCGCGCGAGCTGAGATCGACAAATGGGCCGAGTGGGCGAAGCTCAATTTTGCAGGAACTTTCACCGTGAATGTCTTCTGGAAAGTTGTGCGCACCGCTACTTCGAAGCGGAACTGGGAAGAGATCCGTGCCGCAATCTCAAGAGTTGAAGATGAGCTTGCTATCGCAGATACCAAACTTGCCAGCTCCGAGTTCCTTGCCGGTGCGGATCTCTCGGTTGCAGACATTCAGTTCGGCCACTGTCTTTATCGCTATTATGATATTTCGATCGAACGCAGGCCGCTCGCCAATCTTGAACGCTATTATCAAACACTGACGTCACGACCGGCTTACGCAAACCGCGTCATGGTGAGTTATGAAGCGCTCAGGGTCGACGACTAGACGCTGACGGTAACTGACTTCAGGCCGCGGCACGCTGCGCGGCATCATGTTTGAGGTTCAACCAGATTGCAGCTGTCCAGGAAAAGTCGTGCCCGCCGCAGCCAAGACCGGTTGCCGGGCAGAAATTTTCCCGAAACCCGGCTGCTTCAATCAGGTTGATTGTGTTGTTGCGGACCCTGGCGGCGCGGTCTTCATAGCCCATGTCGCGAAGGCCGCGTGCAATCAACCAATTCACCACAGCCCAAATAGGACCACGCCAATATCGGATGGAATCAAACAATCTGTGGTCTGGATCGAAGCTTGGCACGCCGAACTCACAGCGTTGCCACCACCGGTCCATATGCCCAAACAGAATGTCGACCCGCAAAGGATCTGCGACGCCAGCATAAAACGGCAGAAGCGTGCCGCCATTCAGCATGTCGGCACGTTGTTCGGTACGCACATCAAGAGAGGTGTAGGCAAAGACCTGATCGTTCCAAAGCCGGTCGATCCCTTCTTCCCCGCGGGCAATCCACGCTTCGATCTCTGAAACCGCATCAGCGAATTCAAATGCCTGGGCCATTGCGAGAAGATCGCGATCGGCTCTTAGGAGAATTGCCGTCACACCGACATCGGCGACCCAGAAAGGATTCTGGTCCTTCATGATGGTGCCGTCCCACGCATTGTCGCGACCGAAATGAACAAGACGAACATAGCGATCATAATCGAATTGCTGTGGGCGCATGTCCTGGTTGACGTGTGTCACGTCCTTTCGCTCATATGGCACTAGATCGGAAATATCGACGTTATGAAGCGGCAGATCCCAGTCCGGCAGATTATCGCGGCCTGATTCCCAGGGATGGGCGACCGCTATCATCCCGGTTTCACCAATTTCCCGATGGCTGTGGTACCAGCGGTGCCAAGCGAGCACTTTAGGAAAGATCGCGCGAGCCCGTTCGCGGGCGACCGCCGGTGTCCCGGTCATGAAAAGTTCACGGACAATCGTCGCAAGGACCGGAGGCTGTGTAATACCGGATGTCGGTATCCAGTGATGACGTTCCGTGCCCCATTCTACCGGACCTGGGAAATAATCGGGGTCATCGCGGCGGAAAACGATATGCGGCAGGAAGCCATTCAGCCATTGGCCTTCCATAAGGCTTTCGATTTCCTGCCAGGCGCGCCCTTCGTCGAAGGTGGCAAATCCAAGCGCAACAAAAGCCGAATCCCAGTTCCACTGGAACGGATAAAGCCCTCTTGTGGGGATCGTGTATCCGCCGCGATCGTTTTCTTTCAAGATCGCGATCGCCCGTTCGCCGATATCGCCGTCCATTAAAGTCCTGGTTTCTTTTCCTTGGCAGCGCCTGGTGTCGTCGCGCCAGGATCCGAATGCTTGTCATACAGGAAAACCGCCGTATCCCGAAGCGTGGTTCACCGCAAGCCTTAACACGCACGAGATTGCAGGAAGCGCAATTGATCCACCCTGCATCTCGAATATGGGTTTGCCTGGACGATTTCGCGCTTCAATTTGCATCACAGTGACGAAACCGGTAAGCACGACCGTCACAGACCGTGCCATTACGTTATCAAATTCTCGTGATCGAATTTGACGCGACAAGTGAGGTGGGCATCGATATCTTCGATAGAGGATACCACTTAACGTGTCGGCCCGCCTGTGAGGCCAATTTCCCTTTATCTCTGGACAATCAATAATGCGAAGCTATAGCGGACAGGCCGTTCATCTCAGCGACTACGAGCCGCCCCATTTTCTCGTTGAAAACATCAATCTGGACATCCGTCTGGATCCTGAAGAGACCGTTGTCATCTCGACAATGACCATTGCGCGCGATGGAAGCGTCCCGGGATCAGCAGGAAGTCCACTGGTCCTTGACGGCGATGAATTGAAACTCGACTTTGTTTCGATCAATGGAGCCGATCTCAGCCTGAAGGACTATAAGGCAACCCCGGACGAATTGGTCATTTATTCCGTCCCGGATGAACCCTTCGAGTTGCAGATCACCACACGGGTGAATCCTACAACTAATACCAAGCTTATGGGGCTTTACCGGTCTTCGGATACTTACTGCACCCAATGTGAGGCGGAAGGTTTCCGTCGGATCACCTATTTCCTCGACCGTCCGGACGTACTCACCCGCTACACAACGCGGATCGAAGCACAGCGCCGCCACACGAATGTTCTCCTCTCAAACGGAAATCTTGTCGAAGAGGGCAACATCAAGGGGACCGACAGACATTATGCGGTCTGGCACGATCCCCATCCGAAACCGTCCTATCTGTTCGCCCTGGTTGCGGGTCAACTTGGTTGGGTTTCCGATACCTTTACGACGATGAGTGGCCGGGACGTTGAGCTTAAGATCTTCGTTGAGCCCGGTAAGGAATCGCTTTGCTCCTGGGCCATGACCTGCCTCAAGGAATGCATGCGCTGGGATGAGGAAGTCTTCGGCCGGGAATACGACCTTGATATTTTCATGATTGTCGCCGTGTCCGATTTCAATATGGGCGCGATGGAGAATAAAGGCCTCAATATCTTCAACGACAAATATGTGCTCGCGGATGTTGCAAGCGCGAGTGATCAGGATTTCGCGAATATCGAAGCGATCATTGCACATGAATATTTCCACAATTGGACCGGAAACCGGATCACATGCCGCGACTGGTTTCAGCTTTGTCTGAAAGAAGGTTTCACGGTCTTCCGCGATCAGGAATTCACCTCTGATTTGCGTTCCAGGCCCGTTAAACGGATTGCCGATGTCAGGCAATTGCGGGCCCGTCAGTTCCCGGAAGATTCAGGTCCGCTCGCACATCCGGTTCGCCCCTCGTTTTACCACGAGATCAACAACTTCTATACGGCAACCGTCTACGAGAAGGGTGCTGAACTCGTCCGGATGATCAAGACGATTGCCGGAGAAGACGGTTTCCGTAAAGGCGTCGATATCTACTTCGACCGTCATGATGGGCAAGCTGCGACAATTGAAGATTTCATGTCATCGCTCGAAGATGGCGCCGGGATCGATCTTACGCAGTTCAAACTCTGGTACGAGCAAGCCGGCACTCCGCAAATCGTGGTTGCGCAGGACTATGATGAAGCCGGCAAGACGCTCACATTGGATGTTCACCAGAAGACACCTGCAACCCCGGGTCAGGACACAAAAAAGGCGCTGCATATTCCGGTCAAATTCGGCCTGGTTGGCAAAAACGGAGACGATCTCACATTCGATTCGGTGACGGGGGCGGATGTCACGGGCGATGTTATCCACCTGAAAAACAGCCACCACCAGATCGTTTTCAAAGGAGTTTCGGAACGACCGGTGCCGTCGCTCCTGCGGGAATTCTCTGCGCCCGTTCGCCTTGATCAACCGCTCAGCGAAGACGATCTCATCCACCTCATCGGGAACGACAGCGACAGTTTCAACCGCTGGCAGGCGATGCAGACGATCGCGCTTAGAGTGGTCCTTGATAAGATCCACAGCGTGACCGAGGACCGGCCCGTCAAAGAAGGGTTTGACTGCTTTTTCGATGGCGTCGAAGCGACGATCGGTAACGAAGGCCTCGATCCCGCCTTCCGCTCTCAATTCCTTGGCTTTGCGAGCGAAACCGACATTGCCCAGGCGCTTGGATCAAACGTCAATCCCGCGATTATTCATGATGCTAGCCAATGGCTGAAGGCGGAGCTTGCCCGGCGCGCCGAGCAGACACTGATTACGATCTATGAGAAAAATCAGGTGCGCGACGCCTATTCCCCGAATGGCGAACAGGTTGCAAAACGGCAATTGAAAAATGCAGCCCTTTCCATCCTTGCAACAGGAACGGCAAGCGGACTTGCTTTCGCGCGTCAGCAATATGATGAAGCAACCAATCTCACCGATCGGTTCGCGGCCCTGTCGGCGCTCGTGTTGAATCGCGATCAATATGCTGAGGCAGCTCTGCGAGACTTCGATAAAAGATACCGGTCGAAGCCTCTGGTGATGGACAAATGGTTCGCTGTTCAGGCGATGTCGCCATTCGACGGTACGCTCGCGACCGTCAAGGAGTTGATGAAACATCCGGTCTTTTCCATTACCAACCCGAACCGGATCCGTTCGCTGATAGGGGCGTTTGCTGCCAGCAACCAAAGCCAGTTCCACCGCGCAGACGGTGCCGGTTACCAGTTCCTCTCGAACATCGTGGTCGATCTCGATGCAACGAATCCCCAGGTTGCAGCACGCCTTTTAACCTGCTTCAGCGCATGGCGCCTTCTCGAACCGCGCAGACAGGATCGCGCCGAGCGTGCCTTGAAACGCATCGCGAATTCAGCCGGTTTGTCCGCTGACGTCCGCGACATCGTCAATCGCACGCTTGGATAACGGTTTACGGTCTTGCGAAATCGCTATGGCTTGATGGTCGGAAAAACCGCCTTCGGGTCATAGCTTTCGAAACTCGATAAGGTCTGGCGGTTGCATTCCTCTTGCCAGTAGGAGCCGGGCACAACGGCTGATACGCAAGGAAACTGCGTCCGATATGCTTCGGTAACCGCATTCTCTTCAATTGCGATCGCAACAAGACCCGCGACAGATCCCCCCTGGCGTTCGACGAGACGGATTGCGCCGTCCATTGTGCCGCCGGTTTCGATCCACTGGTCAACGAGGAGCACCTTCGTGCCTTCGCCAAAGGCCGGTTGGCGCATTTCCATGTCCTGATTACGGCCCGAGTAATTCGTGAAATTCACTCGGTCGGTATCAACGCACAGTTTTCCGGCTTTGCGGATCGGCAGGAAACCAATCTTCAACCGTGCTGCAAGAGCCGCGCCAAGCACAAACCCCATTGCATCAAGACCAGCAACGACATCGGCGTTTACGCCGTCCAGATCTGCTTCAAGGTCATCAAGCATGGCGTGGAAAGCAGCGCCGTTAATGTAAATCGACGTTGGGTCCAGCCATGCGAATTTCGGACCCTTCGTGTTCGGCGCCATCAAACGCAGATACCAGCGATCGTCGCGCGGCCCGGGATCAAACGATGTTTTATCAGACTGCATCACGGGCCTCCGCGCCAAGATTCCGGGTTACCTCCATCAAACGCCGCAGACGCGCTGCGTCAATATCGTAGAAGTTGCCCTCCTCATTGATACCCGTCGCCACCATAAAACAGTCAACCTGGGTGTAGGAGTGCGCGTTTTCAGGCGTAATTCCGGATGCAAGCGCTAGGGCCTGATCACCCGCGCCTTCGCGAAAGTCGTCGATCTTTCCAAGATCTGCTTCAATACCAGTCGCTGTACCCGATGTGGTGATGACATCCATGAAAGGGCGCGCCTCTCGCGCGGCAGCAGCATAGTCCTCTGGTTTGACCGGCCGTTGTTTCTTGAATGCAGTTCCCCCGAAATAAAGCCCCCGCCATCCGGATTCGTCCCGGGCTGCCGCAATATCGTTAGCGGTTTCCTGGTCTCCGCCATTCTCATCGATGTGGGCATTGTCGGCCCAGTAGGCATCGACTGTCGTGCCGTTCTCCTGTTCAAGGGTTGCAAGGATGGGGAAGGCATCGCGCCCCGAAACACCGAGAAAATTCACCCCCAGAAAAAGGCTCGGAAAGTGTCGCCTGACATCGGTGATGATCGGTAAAAACTCGGGGACGCCGAAATCGTGATTGATAAGAAAGACACCAGCCGCGCCCTCTCGAATCGCGATCTCAATGTTTTTCACCGTACGCGGTGTATCCAGAACATGGATTACCGGAATGACAACGGGGCCGGTTGCCTTGAACGATTTATGGAAATCCAAACGGTCCATCGTGAGTTTCAGACTAAGACATCAACCGGCGAAATGTCACCGGTCCCGCAGACCTAGCGAGCCGTGCAGACCCAACGGCGCACCGTGCATCGATTGGTGTTTCGGTTACATGCGTTGATAGCGGCGTTTTCCGCAGCCCGCCTTGATCCACCCCATGCAGCGCCCCAGCCCCCGCCGTTACCGATTGCAACCGCGCCACAGGCATTTCGGAACCACGTACCGACCCGACAGTCTCCAGCATAATTGTAACAGCCCCGCAACGCCTGGTTCTCGGCACTCACTTGCGAAGGATGATCGAAAGCCCAGCCGATCGCGCCCGTCGACGGCGACAACGCAATCGCACCGAAATATTGCCGCCTCTGGGCATCAGCAGGTCCAGCCAGTGTCAGTACAAGGAGTGCTGCGGCTGAGAAGAAAATCACCGCGTTCTTCGTTCGTTGCGTCATAGGTCCCCCGGCCCGTCTTTCATGACGTGTTCTTTGCACCACCATTTAACAATTGAGCGCCTGTGTCCATAACCTGCCGCAGCAAGACCACATAGAAGCCGTTATTTGGACACTATTTTGACGTTTTCACCGTCACCTTCCGGCAAATAGGCAGGATTTTTCGCTCACAACGGACATTTTGCCTCAGAAACAGGCATGGGCACAAAATTTTTGCGCCCAAATTTTACCCCTGCCTTAGGATTGGTCAGAATTTGCTTGGATGCGATGGTAAGTCATCATAGATTTTCTGCTTGCCGTCTGGCCGGAGCAAATTGGCTGCGTCCGGAAAAATCGTTTGGAGAGATCGATAAAGGCCAGTGGAAAACGAGAGTTTCAGTTCTGAGGGAGACATGTGATGAGCGAAATCGACAAGTCAGTAAAAAGCGGGAAAAAGTCCATTCTAACGCCGTCCAGACGCGACGTTTTGCGCTACGGTGGGGCTGTGGCGCTTTCGATGCCGTTTGTCAGCCGCGCATGGGCTCAAACGACCGAAATCAATATGCTTGCCTGGTACGGCCACGGCGAACCGGATATTGTCGGTGAGTTTGAAGCTGCGAACAACGTTAAGTTCAAGCCGAAATATTATGCGGGCGGTGACAACATGCTGGCGCTCATCGCCCAGTCACCTCCTGGGACCTACGACGTCATCCTGTCCGATGCGGAATTCGTCCAGCAGTTGAACGCGGCAGGCTATATCGAGCCGCTTAATGCTGCGGATTACCCCTTCGACGACATGCTCCATGAGGATTTCGAGAAGTTTCCGGGCCACTGGAAAGACGACACGCTCTACTCAATGATGGTGCGCTGCGGGCATCTCGGCGTGTCCTACAACACCACCGCAATATCTGCCGAAGAAGCTGAAAGCTATAAGTGCTTCTGGAAGGAGAACGTAAAAGGCAAGGTCGGTCACTTCGACTGGCACCTGCCAAGTCTTGGCATGATGAGCCTTTATAACGGCAACGGTGCAGGTCTTTGGGATCTCGATGACGGCGCCTGGGGCAAAGTACAGGAAACGACCCTCAGCCTGCGCCCGCAGGTTGGCGGCTACTTCGATTACGGCGGTACCTTCAACTCATTGAAGAACGGCGAGATGCTCGCAATGTGCGGCATCGGCGACTGGATCACCGGCGTTCTTGAGAAAGATGGGGCTCCTGTCGCATCAGTGGTGCCGAAAGAAGGCGGCATCCAGTGGACCGAAAGCTACTGTATCGGCAAAGGATCCGAGAAAGCCGATATCGTGAAAAAGTTCATGCAATACATGCTCTCACCGGAAGGACAGGTGAAGTCGGCCCAGATGGCTGCTTATCCAGGCTTTGCGATTACGAAAGCAGGCCGCGCGAAGCTGAACGAGGTTGATCCGAAAGAAGCGAAGCGCACCGGGCAGTTTGACGGCGCTCCAAACGATCCGATCACGCTCGTCAAGGAAGGCCGCATCCACTACCGCGACATTCCGAAAAACCAGACCCTCGAAGACTGGAACGACTTCTGGTCGGAATACAAGAACGCCTAGGAAATACGCGGGGACGCACCTGTCACTGGTGCGTTCCCCCACCGTCCACCTTTCATCGGGCGAGCGCGAAGCCAAGCCCGAGACAGGTGATCGTTGCAAGATCGAGGGTGTCTTTTTTGATCGGAATAGCCGGACGCGAAACGACTGCCGCCCATCAGAGAGGCGAGGGTCACCCCTTCGTGGGTAGGGTAGAAGCCGAGGCCCTACCCGGCTCGCAGGTGTGACATGGCAGATCCCCGATCCGGCGTCCGCATCAACCTATACGCGCTGACATTCCGTCTGCCCATCATCGTCTGGCAGTTTCTGTTCTTCATCGGACCCCTCCTGTTCATGGTCGCGATGACCTTCTTCCTCGTCCAGAACTACCGGATGGAAGAAGCCTTCGTTTTCAAAAACTGGGACCGGATGCTGAGCCGCAACTTTTTCTGGGACAGCTACGTCTACACCCTCACCCTTGCGAGCCTGACGACCGTCATCGCCACATGCATTGCGTTTCCGGCATCATACGCGCTGGCCTTCAAGACGAGTGAAGCGGTGAGACGGTGGGCAATCTTCCTGCTCATCATCCCGTTCTTTACAAGCTATCTGGTCCGCACGTTTTCGTGGTTTGTGATCCTTGCCGAATCCGGCGTTATCAATGCGATGTTGCGAACGGTCGGCCTCGGGCCATACACGATGCTTAATACAGCCTTCGGTACGGTCGTGGGCTATTTAACGCTGACCTTGCCGCTCGTTGTCATCCTCCAGACTTTCGCGCTCTCAAATGTCGACCGCAGTCTCATTCAAGCGGCGCAAAACCTCGGCGCGCCGCCGCTGCGGACCGTTTTTGCCGTCATCATTCCGGCTGCAAAAACCGGGCTCATCGTAGCGGCACTCTTCTGCTTCATTCTCTCCTTCGGAGATTTCGTCGCGCCCTATTATCTCGGCGGCTCGAAACCGCCGACGCTACCGATCCTGATCATCGACACTACGAAATCAGGCCAACAATGGCCACGCGCCGCTGTGGTTGCCGTCATCATGATGACGACCCTGATTACGATCGCCTTTACCGCACTTTGGCTTGCCTATCGGAAAAGGGCGAGCCGATGAAAGACAATACCGCCCTCCTCTGGTTCCTGCGCTCCTATATCGGGGTGGTTTTCATCTTCATCTTCGCGCCGATTTTTTTCAGCGTTATTTTCTCATTCAACTCGGACCGCTTCCCGACGATCCCGCTCGGAAGCTTCACGCTGCATTGGTATGAAACAATTATCGCCGATCCGGATGTCTGGGCGGCGGTCAGAACCAGTCTTATCGTCTCGGTCTCAACGGCTATTCTTGCGACCCTTCTCGGTTTTGCGACAGCCTATTCCGACTATCGCTATACGTTCCGGCTCAAGAGCGCCTATCTCGCTCTTGTACTCCTTCCGCCGACGATCCCGCTCATCATCATGGCGCTCGCCATGCTTGCCTGGTTTTCGCGGATCGGCACCTCCGGGCAGGTCTATTCCATCATTATCGCGCACACGGTCCTGACAGCTCCCTTCGCCATGGCCATCATCCGCCTGCGCCTCAATCAGATGGATGAGAACCTTGAGGCAGCGGCCTGGAACCTTGGGGCAAGCGAATGGCGCACAATGTGGCACGTGATCATTCCGTTCTGCCGTCCGGCGATCATTTCCGCGCTCTGTCTGACAGCAGCCGTCTCCTTCGATGAGTTTGCCATCGCCTGGTTCGTCTCCGGTCTCAACAAGACCGTTCCGGTCGTCATCCTCGAAGTTGTTCAGGGCAACATCGATCCCCGGGTCAATGCAATCGGCACGTTCGTCTTTTTCACCAGCATGACGCTCGTCATTCTGGCTCAGCTCTTCTTCATCGGCCGCGCGGCAACCCGCAGCCATTCCGGTTAGACTAAGGAAACCGCTTCATGGGCGAACCGCTCGTCATCTTCAACAATGTCGTCAAGCGCTTCGGCGATTTCACGGCGGTCAAGAATGTCGATCTTGAAATCACGAAAGGAGAGTTCATCGCGATCATGGGGCCCTCCGGCTGCGGCAAGACGACCACGTTGCGTATGCTCGCCGGCCTTGAGGCTCCAACCGAGGGTGAAATCACGATCGGCGGGAGAGTGATGAATGACGTTCGCCCGCATGAGCGCGACACACCGATGGTCTGGCAATCGCTCGCGCTTTTCCCGTTCCTGAATGCACGGGAAAATGTCGAGTTCGGTCTCAAGATGCGCGGACTGTCTGCGACTGCCAGAAAAGCAAAAGCGCTCGATTGGCTCGACCGGCTCGGGATTGCCGAATTCGCAGAACGCAATGTTGGAACGCTCTCGGGTGGTCAGCGCCAGCGCGTGGCCCTTGCCCGCTCGCTTGTTACCGAACCGGAACTGCTCCTGCTCGATGAGCCCTTATCAGCCCTTGATGCGCATCTCGTGATCCGCATGCAATCGGTGCTGACCAAGCTCCAGCGCGAACTCGGCATCACCTTTCTGTATGTCACCCATTCGCAATCGGAAGCCTTCGCCATGGCCGACCGCGTCGTCATCATGGCGCGGGGTGAAATTGCCCAGATCGGCGCCCCACGCGATATTTATCGCGCACCGAAAAACCGTTTCGTCGCTGAATTCGTCGGGCGAAATAACATTGTCGCGGGACGTGTTGAATCCGCCGATCCGGAAAAGACTGTGCTTTCGACACCCCTCGGGCAGTTTACGACAGGCGGCGGTACGCTCGAGAAAGGTGCGGCTGCGGCCTTTGTAATATCCGCCGATCTCGTCCAGATCGCCCGTGAGGAGCCGGACGCCGAAAACTACCTCGAAGCCACGCTCATATCGGAAGAATTCGTCGGATCTGTCGTAACCCTCTTTCTTGAGGCGGCAGATGGCAGCGAGTTCAAGGTTCAGCTTCCCGAACGCCTTCTTGGAAATCTCGATCTTTCCTCCAGTGGCCGTTTTTTCTTAAGCTGGCCTTCGGAAAACGCCCACCTTCTAACGGAGCCCGCATGATCAAGAACCCGATCCCCTGGCCGAATGGAGCAAAATGCGCCTGCGCAATCACCTTTGACATGGACGCAGACAGCCTCATTCACATTTCAAGGCCCGAAGACGGCCATGACCGGCTCTATCCGATCACCATGGGCCGCTATGGTCCGACCGTTGCGGTGCCGCGTATCCTCGACACCTATCAGCGCATGGGAATCAAGCAGAGCTTCTTCATTCCCGCCTGGTGTATCGAACAATATCCGGACACGGTGGAAGAGATCCTGAAAGCCGGACACGAAGTCGGCCATCACGGTTATCTCCATGAAGATCCGATCGAGACCAAGGACACTCAGCGCGAATGGTTTGAACGCGCGCTCGATGTCCATCAGAAAATCTGCGGGGTGAAACCTCGTGGCTACCGGGCGCCGGTCTATAACGTCAATCAGACCGTCATCGATCTCCTGGTCGAGCACAATTTCCGCTACGATTCCTCGCTGATGGCCGACGACATTCCCTATGTGATGAAAACCGCAGAGGGCGAACTCTACGAGATGCCGGTTCATTGGGGCACCGATGACTGGCCGCCTTTCGCCCACTATTCAGAGATCGGCTACATGATGCCGGTAAAGTCGCCGTCCGCGGGTCTCCGCGCCTTCTGGGAGGAATTCGAAGCCATGTACGATGCAGGCGGCTTCTTCATGCTGATCGTCCATCCGTTCCTGACGGGTCGGCTCGCGCGCTGGAAGAAGGTCGAGGAGTGGATTGAATCAACGCTCAATACCAAGAATGTCTGGTTTGCGAGCCTTGAAGACATTTGCGACCACCTCGACGGATTGCGCGCCAAAGGGGAGTATGACCCGCGCGTCGAAAACCTGCCCTATTACACCGGACCGGTTCTCAGGTAAGGAGCCAGCTGATGATCACAGAAACCGACCACAAATTCATTCGCCTTGCCTTTGATAAAGCGTAAGCCGGTTACGGTGAAGGCGGTTGACGAGATCGGGCGAGCAGATGCCTTGAGATACTAGAGCTGTTGGGATGCTGAGGAATCCAACTGGGCCGAAAATGACGGTTCGGTTTGCTGAGGTTGCGGCGGGTTCGCAATGTTTTGCACGATGTTTTGAAAAGTGTTCAACGGAATACCAGCCTCGTTCGCAAGATCTGCCACTTCGTTATCTTTCAAATTGGCGAGGAACTTCGGGTCAGTGACATCTAAGGCTTTGAGTTTTAGAGCTTGATCTGTGGTCAAGCCGAGGCTGGTGAACGGTTTAAGCGTGATCGAATCGTACTTATTCAGCAAGTCGTTTGCAATCGACTTGAGCTCTTGACCGGTCATTTGCTTGCTGTAATCGATGTTTGTTGTGTTCTCTTGAATAGTCAATGTACCGGTTGACAACAAATTGCTCACGACCGTGCCTTTTAGCGAATTTTTCAAATTCTCGTTGTTGGACGATGCGTTATCTACGATGTTGGCGATTTTATTCAGTAGCCGTTGTTGGCCCGCCTGAATGTTATCGTTCTTCCAATAGGTATTGTAATTGGTATGTTTGAGATTGTCGTTCTTCGATGACAGAGCGACTTTGTGGCTATCGTCAATTTGGTTGGCTTGGTTTTGCAGGTTCTGTAGGGCGGCGCGCGACGTCAAGTTTGCTTGCAGCGGTATCTTCGCCATTTTGTCTCTCCCTCGGGGTTATGACACTGTAATGTTTATCCCCTGAAGACGATCGCATCTTCGGGCCCGCCGCTCAGGTGCGTCGGGTCTTTCTCAGGTGACACCACCGTCGGTGTGTCGCGGACCATTTCGGCCGCAGCATCGCCTTGCCCGGTGCCCTGAACTACGGCGTGTAAAAGCAACGTTTTATCGGCTAGGGTCTCGACGACGGAGATTACCGCCGCATCCGAGAGCGATCCGACGGGCAGAAGGCGACGTAAGACAACGGTCTTGTCGTCAGCCTCAAGGCCAATAACTACAGGCTCTCCGTCGGTCAATAACGCGTTGATATTAAGCAGTGCAGCGTAGGTTTCCGCGCCAGGATTTGGCGCCTGCACAAATGTGCCGAAAGCCAGTACTCCTGCTTCGCTTTCATACCGGGCGCTGATCGTAAGGCGCCCTTTTAGGCATCTGATGTGCCAGACACCGTCATCAATATCGCCAAATTCTTCTATCAGTTCACTTCGCTTCGCTGCGCGGTCGAACACAATTTCGATCTCGTCGTGCACTTGGAGTTCTCCCCAAATTTGACAGGTGAAGCTAAGTCATCATTGCACCGGAAATGTGTTAATTAGCATATTTCCCGTATGACGGTAAATCACCATTGATGTTTATGGGCATTTGTCAGTAAATTTTGCCTACGGCTGTAGGTGTACTGAAACGGTAATTGCCTGATATAGGCCGCTGTTTAGGCGGGTTGTTCTAAAGGCGCTTTCCCGATCGGATCAGTGGTTGTACATGCACCGCGATAATACCACCGCGCAGGAACGCCACCCGCGCGTTTTGCATGGCGATACAAATCAAAATTCATTTCGCACAAGTTATTCTCAGCCCTTTGATCATAATTGGTGATCGCTGTTATCAATCATTTCACTTTGACAATTAACACCAGAATATTCTTTCTGGCGTATCGAAGCATTAGATTTTTTTTGTTTGCGTATGAGTTTTGAAATGAAAGATATTCGTTGGCTCGCCAAAGATATTGGCATCATTGAGAATTTCCTGACCGAAACCGAGTGCGAAGACTACATCGCGTTCGCCGAAACCACCGGTTTTGAAGAGGCAACCGTGTCGACAGAAATCGGCATGGTCATGATGAAAGATATCCGGAACAATGACCGGGTGATGGTTGACGATTTCGACCGGGCCGATGATCTCTACATCCGCATATCAGAGTTTTTGCCCCAGCGTTTTAAAAAGAAATGGCAACCGGCCGGCCTTAATGAGCGCCTGCGCTTCTATCGCTATGATTCCGGTCAACAATTCGACTGGCACGGCGACGGCTATTTCGAACGAACGAATGGCGAGCGGAGCTTCTTCACGTTCATGGTCTATTTGAACGAGGGCTTCGATGGCGGCGGAACATCGTTTCAAAGAAATCTGTTCGGCAACCCGATCGGCACTGACATTACGATCGTCCCGCAAACGGGCCTCGCCCTGATCTTTCATCATCCTCTGATGCACAGAGGTGATCCTGTTATTGAGGGACGAAAATACGTTCTGCGTTCAGACGTTATGTTTTCCAGGATCGGTGCTGTTGAAGAGAGCACTATCGCTGAATGAAGCGGTGAACTTCGGAACGCTGTCTCGATATTCATCTCCCCAGCAAAAAATATGCGGCGCCGATAGGCGCCGCACTTTCTTTTTGTGATCAGGAACTCTGTTCGACTTCGATCAATCATCTTTAATGACAAGATCCCGACCGAACCATTCCATGTCCCAAAGATCACGGAATTCATCGACTTTCGGCTCCGACTGACTTGCCTTCCTGATGATATCAAGCATGACGGAATGTCCATCACGACCATCGAGGATTGCGAAGGCAATTCTTTGAAGCCTGGGATCGACCCTGGAGCGAACCTCCATCGCGATCTCCTTACGCTCGGCGCCCTTCATTGTTGAAAGAAGCGCTTCGATATCCCGAAGGTGCCGGTTCGACATGGTCTTGATCTGCGCTTCATAATCACGCACCCGGACAGCGACCTCGTCGGGCAGGATCGGCAGAACATCGTCAAGCGCATTTTCCGCGATCCAAGCGAGCAGATTCTTCTCATAGGCGACACCCGACAGCGCCTTGTGCCGAAGAACGTAATGGTCAGCCTTGAGTTTCAGCCTGTGCCCACTGTCGAACGCGATGACGTATCCTTCGATGTTTTCCAGCGCACGGCTTGTTTCGACAAAGCTCTTCCCGTCGGAAACTTCTCCAAAAGTGTCCACGACCGGAACGCCATAGGACGTGGCCTCGGCTACCAAGGCGTCATGAGCAACATACGCACCGCTTTTTATGTCGCGGAGCGCAAGCAGAGTCAGCGCTGTCTTCTCGTAAGGAACGACAATCCGATTATCCGGAGACGTGTATTCGAAGATCGGCGTTATGCCGTCTTTCAGACTCTCCATGCAGAGAGACCGAACAGCGTCATCGGCATTGCCAAGCGCAGCCTTTGCCTGATCGGTTACGCCCATTCGGGTCATGAAAACCATCTCGCCACCGACCAAGCAGGGATGGATCATGGATCCATCAAGCTTGTCCATGACGATATGAGCCTCAGACCAGTCAATTTCCTCGGGCCGCTCTCTCTCGCC
>JBCDCZ010000052.1:0-19706 GCA_039180865.1 Pseudomonadota bacterium
CCGAACCAGGCACTAATACTGTCGATCAGATCGATGACCTTTTCCATGGAGATCTCCGTTCAGAGGACCGGTTAGGCAGGAGGCCGGAGGCGGCACTGGGTGCGCGCGAGCCGGGCACAAGGCCCGGCCCGGCAAAACATAGAAAGATGCTTAGAAGTTAAGCTTGCCCGGGAAGTAGTGATTGTAGGCAAGTTTGAAGTCAGCGTCGTTCGTGAGCGAGTAGAACGCAACGCGCTCTGCCCATGCTTTCTGGCTATCGACGACTTTCTTGAAGAACGGATCCGTGTTCAGGTCCTCAAGGACTTTGTCCCAGCTTTCCAGCTGCGCTTTCATGATGGATTCGTCGGTACGATAGACGTTGACGCCGTCCTCGTTGATCAGCTTCTGCAGATCCTTCGAGTACTGGTTCATCGCAAGGCCGTAGTTCGCGGTGTTGGCCGCTTCAGCCGCATATTCGAGAATCGCGCGGTGCTCTTCAGGCATCGCATCGAACTTCGACTTGTTGAAGAGGATCTCAAAGTACTCGATCGCCTGATGGTAGGAGCCCATATGGTAGTGCTTGGAAACGTCCTGGGCACCAAACTGGCTATCCGCAGTCGGGTTGTTGAACTCGAACGCCTCAATAACACCGCGCTCGAGAGCGGGAACGATCTCACCGCCCGGAAGCTGCGTCACTTTCAGACCCATACCCTGCATAACGTCGGTTGCAAGACCGACCGTGCGGTACTTGAGGCCCTGCATCTGTTCGGCAGACTGGATGTGCTCTTTAAACCAGCCAAGCGGCTGCGCCGGCATTGGCATAGCAAAGAAGCCGACAACGTCGAGACCGAGAACATCAACGACCAATTCTTCGTAAAGTTCTTTACCACCACCATAGTGGACCCAGGCAATCATCTGTGCAGCGTTGGCACCGAAGATCGGGCCGGTGCCGAAGAGCGATGCAGCCTTGTTCTTACCGTACCAGTAAGCCGGAACCGAGTGCGCGGCATCGATAATGCCGTCGTTGACAGCGTCCTGAACCTGGAATGCTTTAACAATGGCGCCTGCAGGCAGATAGTCGATCTGGAGCGAACCGCCGGACATTTTGTTGACGCGGTCAGCGTATTGTTTCGCCATGTCCGAGAAAATCGAGCTTGCGCCCCAAGAGCCCTGCATGGTGAGCTTCGTGGTCGCCGCTTTCGCGACGTGCGGCATGGCAAGTGCGCCCGCGGCTGCACCACTTGCGAGCAAACTTCCCTTCAAAAATTTCCGGCGTGAATGTTGTGTCTCTTCAGACATGAAATCCTCCCAAATGTTAAACACAGGGAAGGCTGCGACGCGACAAATCGCCTCGCATTTCTCCTCCCACGGCTAAAAGACCCCAAAGCGGCTCCTAATGCAAGGCGAAGATTTTTTACGATTTTGAAAAGATCCTTTAATCCCAGGGCGACAATGGCAGTATCATTCAATTACCGGCACGCATAGGAGGATTGAAAACAGTGCAAAGATCCGATGCTCAACTCGCCTGATCGCGCAGAATTGATCCCTGTCAAGTCGGAAACATAGCGCTGTCGTTACTTGAAAGATCATCTATGCCGATCCGGCGCCTTTGATGCCGCCTGTCGGATGTCGGCATCGCGATTGTGACCTTCTCTCATGGAAGCGCGATGTCGGAACAGGAGCTTTGCGCTTTTTGGGAGGAGTGCCATGCCGGTAGAGAGCAAAGGCCAGCAAAATCACCAGGCGAAAAATCAAATAGCGGGTCTGACAGTGCGCATTGCGGACTTCGAAGACCTGAAGGTGGCTCTCAACGCTGGATTTCGAGATTTCACCCGTCGTCCCGTTTTAAGTGGTTTTTTCGGGTTCGTTTACGCCCTCGGTGGCATCATGATCTTCGCCGCCCTTACCATTTGGGGCGAAACCTGGATGATCATCCCCGTTGCGGTCGGCTTCCCGCTAGTTGCACCGTTCATAGCCGCTGGGCTTTACGATATCAGCCGCAGGCTTGAACGCGGAGAAACGTTCGAGGCATCCGACGTCTTTACAGTGGTCTGGAACCAGCAACGCCGTGAGCTCGGCTGGATGGCATTCGTCGTACTCTTCATTTTCTGGTTGTGGATGTATCAGATCAGACTTCTGCTCGCACTTTTCCTCGGCCGCCAGTCCTTTACTTCGCTCTCATCGCTCGACGGGTTCCTCAACATTATCACAACCACACAAGACGGCATCTTGTTCATAGTGGTCGGCACGTTCGTAGGAGCTATACTGGCGTCTGTCCTCTTCACTACTGTCGTCATGGCGATGCCGGTTTTGCTGGATCGCGACATCGATTTCATCTCGGCCATGATCCTCAGCTTTAAAAGCGTTGCGCAAAGCCCGTTTGTGATGCTGTCGTGGGGAGCTTTCATTTCAGCCATTACGATCCTGGCAATGATACCGGTCTTTGTAGGCCTCGTATTCGTCCTCCCGGTTTTCGGGCATGCGAGCTGGCATCTTTACAGACGCTTAATCTCCCCGGTCGCAACATAATAATAAATTCCAGTAGATCTGTAGAATTTCCCACATCCTGTGGTCCAGCTTTAACGTAATTTTAGCTTCGATAGCACACGCTGTATAAAAGGCGTGTGGACTAAAATCCTCATTACGTTTGTTCAGGGTAAGGTTTCCCCGCTTTGTTGGGGGCTGGAGATTTATCAATGCTGCAATCGCTGCAATCGCTTGCCAGTGATGTGACACCAGAAAGCCGCGCAGCGCTTTGTGATCGCATCATGAATATTTATTTTGATAACCAGAATGAACCTTCTGACATCGAAAAGACGCTATTTGGCGATGTAACACTTCGTCTTATGCAGGATATGGCGAGCGATATATGCGGACGTGTGGCAGAACGCGTCTCATCAAGCATGAGGACACCGCACGAACTCGCACTGACTTTGGCGCGATCAGACGATGAACAGGTCTATGCGCCGGTTCTCGCCCATTCTCCTGTTTTGACCGACGAGGACCTGATTGAAATCGCGCAGGAATCGAGCGAGGGACACAGACTATCGATTGCCGGGCGAGAATCGATCAACGAATCAGTGACGGATGCCCTTGTTCAAACAGGCGAGATCAGCGTCCTTCGCAAAGTAACAAGCAATACCGGTGCGAAGTTCTCGAATGAGGGTCTGAGTATCGTTGTTGAACGGTCAGGTTCTGATGAAGTTCTATTGAACTGCCTGACCGAACGCGGAAAACACCAGGTCGGGGCGAAGCCCACCGAGTTCTTCAATCAGCTCCAGACTGTGATCAAAAAAGGCCTTGGAGATCTCGCTGATAGCGCTGGCCTCGATGAGGAATTTGCGCCGGACCAAATCGAAGCGCGCCTTCAAAGCCTGTTGAAACTCCGCCTGGAGGATCGAAACCGCGGCATCCGGATCAAGGCGCTCGCGAAAGACATAAAAGAAAAAAGGCGCGGGCTTGAACAATCGTTTGAAGAGCTTTCCGGCGAAGATCACGTTCGCGATGTTGTTCTTCTCGTCGCGTGTCTTCTCGATATTCCGGATCGTGCCGTTCAAGGTGCCTATATCAACGAGGATCCGACCGCTTTTGCAATGCTGTGTCATGCTTTGGAAATGGACGCAGACCTTTATTCAACGCTCCTCGCCACGAGGCTCAGAAAGCTGGAGCGCGATGAGGCTCAATTGCCCCAGCTCAAAAAGAACTATCAGCGCATTGCACGCAAGGAATCCCAACGCCTCCTACGCATCATCCGTATGAACAGCTGATTGACGACATGTAACACCAGGCAATTGGCCCAACAAAAAGGACATCAAGAGAGTGTAGGATGTATCAGTCACTTCAAGATCTTGCGAAGAACACCACTGAAGAAAGTCGCGGCATGCTTTCAGAGGCTGTGCTTGACATTTTCTTCAACCGGGACCTTGAGCCGACTGACCTTGAAAAAGAACTCTTTACTGATGTCACAGTGCGTCTGCTGCAGGATGTAACCGAAGACATTTGCGGACGGATTGCAAACCGGATTGCAGACAGCGAAAGAACGCCACGGTCGCTTGCCCTCGACCTTGCCCGCCGCGACGATGAAGTTCTCTACGAACCGGTCCTGACACGTTCGAAAGTTCTGACAGACGATGACCTCATCGAAATCGTGAAAGACAAGACGGAAGGGCACCGACTCTCAGTCGCAAATCGTTCCGAGATCAATGAGAAAGTCACAGAAGCGCTCGTTGAAAATGGCGAGATTAGCGTGATCCGGCGGGTGACGGAAAATACCGGGGCAAAGTTTGACGACGGGACTTTGAATATCGTTGTCGAAAGAGCCGGGAGCGACAAGCTCCTCCTGAAATGTCTGAGCCATCGCGGTCAGCAGAAGGTTGATGCGAGCGCGAACACTTTCTTCGACCAATTGAAATCGGTTCTACAGCGCAATCTCGGCGATGCGGCCCATGACGCTGGTCTTGAGGAAGAATTCTCTGAAGAAAAAACCAGCGAATATCTCGACCAGCTTCTGAAAGCACGCATGGAACAGCATGCGCGCAAAGTCCGTATCAAAGCGATTGCCCAGGCAATCCGCCGCGGTGAGGAAAACCTGAGCCGATCAATCGAGAAATTTGCCACCCGCGAGAAAATCGTCGATGCGGTCTTTCTGATCGCTGAAATGCTGAAAATCCCTGTCGACAATGTCCAGGCGGCTTACGGCAACAACGACCAATCGGCATTCGCCATGTTGTGCCATTCGGCAGGCCTCTCTGGTGACGCCTACAAAGCGATCATGATGACCCGGCTTGAACAGCTTGATCTCGATCCATCACTCGCCAACAACCTTCTGCGGTACTTCCGGCGCGTAAACAATCGCGATTGTCAGCGCCTGGTCAGACTCATCCGCGAGAACGCGAAAGAAGGCGGGAGCATACCGCCGATGTTGGCCGCCCGTCGATAGTCGCAAGACCGAGGCCGATTAACGCCATCCCCACAAAATGACGCGCTTCCAGGACTTCCCCAAGGATCGTCACTCCGAGAAGGATAGCGCTGACGGGAATGAGAAACGTGACTAGCAGTACATTCGTCGCCCCGGAACTCGCTAAGATTCGGAAGACAAGAATGTAAGCAAGGGCCGTTGAAAACATCGCGAGTGCGAGAAGCGACAGCACTGTTCCCATTGATGGAATTCCAAGAAGCCAGGGACGGTCGACCATGAAAGCAAGCGGCACGAGAAGCAGGGTCGAGCCGGTGACCTGACCGAAAGCGGTCGTGATGGGAGTGACACCCATCTCTTTGAAGCGGCGCCCGTAAACTCCGGCAAATCCGTAAGTACAAGCGGCGAGCAGGATTGCGAATTGTGCGAAGACATCGTCGCCAATCTCATTCAGAAGATCCGCGCCGATCATGATCGCAACGCCGACGAAACCAATCGCGACACCGGTAATTTTCGCAAGGCCCGCCTTCTCATCGCGAGTAAGGAAATGAGCGATGATCACAGCGAAGAGCGGTGTTGTGGCATTCAGAATTGACGCAAGACCTGAGGCGATATGGCTCTGTCCCCAGACGATCAACGTAAAGGGAATGACATTGTTAAGGAGTCCCATTGTGAAAAACGCTGCCCAGATCCGCATATCTGTCGGGATCTCCGTACCCAGAAAACGGAGCACCACAAAGAGTGTAAGGCTGGCCAGCAGAACGCGGCTTGCGACGATCGTCAGAGTCGGCAACTCAGTGATTGCAATGGCCTGAAAGAAGAAAGACCCGCCCCAGAGGATCGAGAGGACAATAAGCATCGTCCATTCGGCTGGCCCCATGGTTCGACTGATTGCATTAACGGACATTGGCACCCCATCACAAACACGCCAGACCGGGTTAGCGGGTACAGTTGGCGCGTGCCACCCGATTCTTGGTTATCGAGGCTACATCTTCACCTTCAATCTTGAACGCAATCGGACATGATGAACCAATGAATGGAACGGTTTTTAGCCGGCTTCACCTGCTCCAATCACGGCTTAATGACCGAATGTCGCGATGTATTCTCTGAAAACGCTGCCTAAAACTATTGCATGCACAAAAAATGACGCTTTAATATGCAGCGATCTCGGTCGGTCAGCCGAAAATGGCAGTTCCTGAGAGAGTGAGGGACAGACCGAAGACAAAATTCGCACAATGGCATCACACAGGAGTTCATATATGCCTTTGAGAAGACTAAAAGATTCCGCTGCTCTTCTGGCTGCGGCTGCACTTGTTGCCATCGTTCCGGCATCAGCGCAGGCGTTGGAGAAAGTACGCTTCGGCACCAACTGGGTAGCCCAGGGAGAACATGGCGGCTTTTATCAGTCCGTGGTCGATGGAACTTATGAAGCGTGTGGCCTTGATGTGGAAATCCTGCCAGGTGGTCCACAGGTCAACAACCGAGCGCTTTTGCTTGCCGGTCGAATTCAATTCCACATGGGCGGCAACATGCAGCAGGCTTTTGATGCCCGTAAAGAAGGCATTCCGGTCACTGTTGTTGGCGCGATCTTCCAGAAAGAGCCACAGGTCATCATGACCCATCCGGGGCAAGGGCTCGACAAATGGGAAGACCTCAAGGGTGCCAAACTCATCCTCGGCGATGCCGGCTTCAACTCCTACTATCAGTGGATGATGGCTGAGTTTGGCTTTAAGGCCGAACAGCGGGTTCCCTACACATACAACCCGGCACCATTCATTGCCGATCCGGCAAGCGGACAACAGGGATATGTCACATCCGAGCCTTTTGCGATCGAGACCCAAGGTGGCTTCAAGCCAAACCTTTTCCTGATTGCGGACTACGGCTACAAGACCTATTCGACCACGATCGAAGTGATGGAACCATTCCTGAAGGAAAAACCGGAAGCGGTGAAGTGCTTCGTGGAAGGATCTATTAAAGGCTGGTACAATTATCTTTACGGTGATCCGACCGAAGCCAACAAGCTGATCCAGCAACAGAATCCGGACATGTCCGACGAGCAGATCGCCTATTCGCGTGAAAAGCTGAAGGAGTTCGGCATCATCGATTCAGGTAATGCGGAAACCCTCGGCATCGGTGCTATGAGTGCTGAACGCAATCAGGAATTCTATGATCAGCTTGTCAAAGCAGGCGTCATGGAAGCCGGTCTTGATATCTCAAAATCCTTTACGACCGAATTCGTCAATCAGGGTCTTGGCCTCGATATCAAGAAGAAGCTTCTAGGCGAATAAAACGATCCAAAATCCGGGCGCTCAGCGCCCGAACGTAAACGAAACATTCCGGCATTGCGGGGCGGATGCGCATCGCAATGCCGTTTGTGTGGAAACCTATCGAGCGCCCCTCTATGTCGGCTCCCCTGTTCTCCCTGAACGGCATCACCAAATCCTTCTCAAACGGCACAGTTGCTCTGTCGAACATGTCGATGGATGTCAGAGAGGGCGAATTCATTTCGCTACTCGGACCATCGGGCTGCGGCAAATCAACAGCCTTGCGCATTATGGCCGGTCTCGGCACAGCCACGCGCGGAAGCGTTGATTGGCAGGAAAAAGGGGCACATGAGATTTCATTTGTCTTCCAGGAACCAACCCTGATGCCGTGGGCGAATGTCTTCACCAATGTGTGGCTGCCGCTTCGCCTGAAAGGCATTTCCAAATCATCAGCGCGCGAACGCGTGTTCGAGGCGCTTCAAATGGTTGGGCTTGAGAAATTCTCGGAGAGTTATCCGCGGGAATTGTCAGGCGGTATGAAAATGCGGGTCTCAATTGCCCGCGCCCTGATTACCCGCCCTCAGCTCTTGTTGATGGACGAGCCCTTCGCGGCTCTCGATGAAATCACACGATTGAAACTGAACGACGATCTCCTTGAACTCTGGTCGAAACTTGGATGGACCGTCGTCTTCGTCACCCACTCGGTCTATGAATCGGTCTATCTTTCAAGCCGGATTGCCGTCATGGCAGCCCGCCCCGGACGGATCGTCGAGGACATGAAGATCTCAGCACCCTATCCACGCGGCGAAGCGTTCAGAACGTCGGAAGAATACGGGGTGTTCGCGCGCCAGGCCTCCCAGGCGCTTCATGCAGCCATGAACACGCAGGACCACCTATGAGCGACACAGTCCTTCTGATCGACGCGGAAGAAGAAAAGAAAGCCCGCCGGGAACGGATGATGGGCGTCCTTAAATGGGCTCTGCCCCTTGGACTCCTTATGCTTTCAGTCGTTGGCTGGCATTACATTGTCGTTGCCAACCAGATCCCCCACTACATCCTGCCGTCGCCGGGACGAGTTTTTGAAACCCTCTTCGCCGATTGGCATATATTGGGTCCGGCCCTTTGGAATACGCTCACTTTGACGATCATGGGATTGATTGTGGCCGTTATTGGTGGCGTCGGACTTGCAATTCTCTTCACCCAGTCGCGCATCATCGAATATTCACTCTTTCCCTATGCAGTCATCCTGCAGGTCACCCCGATTGTCGCGATCTTCCCGCTGATCAACATCTATATCGATGACATCACAACCAAACTCCTGTTGTGCGCCTGGATCGTTGCATTTTTTCCTCTTTTGTCTAACACGACGCTAGGCCTCAATTCGACAGACCACAATCTGCGCAATCTCTTCCAGCTTTATGGCGCATCGCGCTGGCAAACGCTTGTCCATCTGCAGTTGCCCAATGCCCTTCCTTACTTTCTGACGGGACTCAGGATTGCAGGCGGTCTTGCGCTCATTGGTTCCGTTGTTGCCGAGTTTGTGGCAGGAACAGCCGGTTCCGGTTCCGGGCTTGCGACACGGATCATCGAATCGGGCTTCAGACTTAACATTTCCCGACTCTTTGCCTGCCTTCTTCTGATCTCCCTCTCCGGTATTGCGATCTACCTTGTAACCAGCCTGATTTCCCACTTCGCGCTCCATAAATGGCATGAGAGCGCGCTCAAGCGGGAAAACTGATTGTAAGGACAAGGACGTAAGCCATGAGTTGGCCAACAGATTTACGCGAAATGCTCAACGGAAAAGAGGTGTTGATCATCAATGCCCGTGCACCCACCGCACTTCTTGAAACCGCGTCTCATTCGGAGATCACCGACATCAACCTCATGCTCGATCAAGGTCGGATCGTTGGGATCAATCCGGCACACAATCCGGGCTTCGAAGGACCCGTGATCGATCTTGACGGCGGCCTCATCTTGCCGTGCTTCACCGACATACACACCCACCTCGATAAGGGGCACATCTGGCCGCGCCAGCAGAATCCGAACGGCACATTCGAAGGTGCCCTATCAAGTGTCATGGAAGACCGCGAAGCGAATTGGACCACGGAGGATGTCCGTGCGCGCATGACCTTTTCGCTGGAATGCGCCTACCACCACGGCACAGCCGCGATCCGAACGCATCTCGACAGTCCTGGAAAACAAGCGGCGATCTCATGGCCGCTTTTTGAAGAGATACGATCTGAATGGTCGGACCGGATTGAACTTCAGGCTGCGTCGCTCTTTGGGATTGATGCCATGGACCATGAAGCCTTTCTCCCAGCGCTCCTCCCGCATATCACGAAGGCCGGTGGCATTCTGGGTGCCGTCGCTTATCCAGTACCACGCCTTGAAGAGCATCTGGAAACGCTCTTCAAGACGTCGATCGATCATAGCCTGACGCTTGATTTCCACGCGGATGAAACACGGGACCCATCGTCTGATTGTCTGTTGAAGATCGCCGAAACGGCGAAACGCTTGAAATTCGAAGGCCAGGTTCTGGTCGGCCATTGCTGTTCGCTTGCCCGTCAGCGGGCCGACACGATTGATCGCACACTCGATGTTGTCGCGGATGCCGGACTGGGCGTTGTCTCGTTACCGCTCTGCAATCTCTATCTGCAGGATCGCCTCTATGATGGCCAAGCCCCGATCACGCCGCATTGGCGCGGTGTCACGCTTCTGCATGAAATGAAGGCACGCGGCATCCCGGTAATGATTGCAAGCGACAATACCCGAGATCCCTTCTACTCCTATGGCGATCTCGATATGCTCGAGGTCTATCGCGAAGCAACCCGGATCGCCCATCTCGACCACCCAGTCGGCGACTGGCCGGGAGCTGTCACCAAAACCTCCGCGGCTTTTGGTGAATTTGCTGCCTCGTCCTGTCTTTCGGAAGGGCGGCCCGCCGATATCGTCTTGTTCCGAGCCCGATCCTGGACCGAACTCTTCGCCCGCCCGCAGTACGACCGCATCGTCGTGCGGGGTGGCCGCGCCATTGATACAGCCCTCCCCGACTACCGCGTACTCGATCCAATCGTTGGAGAACCGAAACATGACTGATATCGCCGCCCTTAAAAAAGCGCTCGGCCCGATTAAGACCGAGGACAATGCGGCGATCGTGAAACAGAAGAGCCGTGACTTTTACTGGTATTCGCCGGTCCTCAAACGTCAGCTGGATGATGTCACCGCAGACCTCATTGTCAGCCCAACGAGTGAGGCGGAGGTGATCGAAACCCTTAAGATTTGCCACAGCATGGGTGTGCCGGTAACGCCGCGCGGCACCGGCACCGGCAATTATGGGCAGGCGATGCCGCTCTCCGGCGGGGTGGTCCTGAACCTTGCCGAAATGAATGCGGTAAAAGAAATCAAACAGGGAAGCTATGTCGCGGAAGCCGGCGCAATCATTGCCGACATCGACCGCGCGGCGATCACGAGCGGCCAGGAAGTCCGGCTGCATCCCTCAACCTATCACACCGCCTCAATCGGTGGCTTTATTGCTGGCGGATCCGGCGGTGTCGGGTCGATCAATTTCGGGGGATTGCGCGATCTTGGCAATATCATTCGCGTGCGGGTTGTGACGATGGAAGAGAACCCACGTGTCCTTGAACTCTCAGGCTATGATCTTCACAAGGTCAGCCACGCCTATGGCACAAACGGCATCATCACTGAAGTGGAGATGCCACTCGCTGCCCATTATAACTGGGTTGATTTCCTGATTGGATTCGACGATTGGGAACGCTGCGTTCAGTTTTCAAATGAACTTGCCCAAATGGACGGTCTTCTGACGAAGAACGTTGCGCCGATTGAAGCGCCGGTCCCACATGACTACTTCCTGCGCCACAAAAAGTTCATCGAGCGTGGCCAGTCCGTTGCCGTTGTTATCGCAGCGCCGCAGGCCGCCAGTTCGCTTCAAGCCTTCGCGGAAAAGGAAAAGGGCGCAATACTCTACCGCTCCGATATTGCGAGTGAAGAGGAAAAGAAGGGCCTGCCGCCCGGTTACGAACTCTCCTGGAACCACACCACCTTGCGTGCTCTCAGGGTCGACCCTTCGATCACCTATCTACAGGTTCTTTACCCGTTTCCTGATGCGGTCAAAAAGATTGTCCGCATGAGCGAGATCTTCGGTGAGGAGTTGCCCGGCCATGCGGAATTCGTGCGGTTCGATGGCGATGTCACGGCTTTCGGTCTTCCGATGGTGCGCTTCACCACCGAAGAGCGTCTCGAAGAAATCATGAAAATCCATGAAGCGGAGGGATGTCCGATTTTCAATCCGCACCGCTATACACTCGAAGAAGGCGGTATGAAGGAAACCGACGAGATCCAACTCGCTTTTAAGCGCGAATCCGATCCCGACGGGCTCCTTAATCCGGGCAAGATGGTCGCCTGGGAAAATCCCGATTTCGATTTTTCCAATCAGACTTACCTCTTCACCGGCCTGAAGAAGTAAAGCGGGGCGGGAATGCGGATTCTTGTCCTTTTCGCCCATCCGGTCGAAACGAGTTTTCAGGCGGCCCTCTACCGGACTGTCTGTGACGAGTTGAAAAGTGCAGGCCACGAAGTCGACGGGCTTGACCTTTATGCCGAAGACTTCGATCCGCGCCTCACACGCGATGAGCGTATGGATTATCATGACCTTTCAAAGAACCAAACAAATGTGGCCGCTTACGTCGAACGCGTCCAAACTGCGGAAGCCATGGTGATTGTCACGCCTGTCTGGAACTTCGGTTACCCGGCCATTCTAAAAGGGTTTTTTGATCGGGTTTTTCTTCCGGGCGTAAGCTTCGAAATGGTCACGGGAAAAGTTAAGCCGAAACTGAAGAACATCCGAAAGCTCTCGATTGTCACAACCTATGGCGGGTCATTTTGGCGCGCGTTTCTGGTCGGTGATCCACCGCGCCGGATTGCCAAAAGGTTCTTGCGCGCAACCTTTTCGCTCGTCACACCCGTTGCGTATCTTGCCCACTACGATATGAACCGGTCAACCGACGCGAGTCGCACGGCTTTTCTTAAAAAAGTCGCTCACCACATGGCACACTTTTGAGAAAAGCCGACAACCTTTGAAAAGCATAAAGGCGCTCGGCTTTGCCGCGCCGCAACGAACCAGGACAGGGTTATCAGGATCAAGTATGAAAGCGTTAGTTGTCTACTGCCATCCTTGCGAAGAAAGCTTCAATGCGGCTGTACGTGACACGGCAATCAGGACACTGGAAGACAAAGGCCATGATGTGCGCCTGCTTGACCTCTACAAAGAGGGCTTCAACCCTGTGATGAGCGCGGAAGAACGCCGATGTTACAACGATAAGGACTGCAACATCGACCCGGTCGCTGATCAGCTTGAACTGATTCGCTGGGCTGACATGCTGGTCTTTGTCTACCCGACCTGGTGGTTTGGACTCCCTGCTATGCTGAAAGGGTGGCTCGACCGGGTTTGGATACCCCACGAGACATTCCAACTACCAGAAGGGAAAGGCCCGCTCAAAGGGTGTATGGAAAACGTCAAGAAGATCGCTATTGTGACGACCTGTGGCGCGACCTGGCTTCAAAGCAAGGTGGTCGGTGAACCGGGCCGCAAGACGATTGCCCGCGGGCTTCGCTTTCTATGCTGCCCGAATTGCAGCACTCTCTATCTCGCCCACTACAAAATGGATGCATCGACACCGCAAAGCCGCAAGGGCTTCCTTACAAAGGTTGAGAGAAAACTCGCCCACCTTTAGGCTTTCTTGAAAAAACAGTGCTCGGGAGGGGGGTATGCTTGAGGGCGTGCGTATCGTTGAGGTCGAGGGGCTCGGTCCCGGCCCCTTTGCAGGCATGCATCTTGCCGATCTCGGTGCCGATGTCATCGTCGTTCATAGACCGGGGAAAAGTGCTGTTCCCGGTGTTCCGGAACGCACGCTGCTCGATCGCGGAAAGCGTTCAATTGCGCTGGACCTCAAGAGCGCAGAAGACAAGCGGATTTTTCTCAAATTGATCGAGACGGCGGACGGCGTCATCGAAGGCTTTCGGCCAGGCGTCATGGAACGTCTTGGCCTCGCACCCAAAGATTGCCACGCGGTCAATCCCGCTCTGGTGTACGGTCGAATGACCGGCTGGGGTCAGGATGGCCCGCTTTCAGAAACCGCAGGCCATGACCTCAATTATATTTCACGATCTGGAGCAGCCTTTTACGCGTCGCCTACCGGCAGCCCACCCTTTACGCCCCCGACACTGATTGGCGATGTCGGAGGGGGTGCGCTTTATCTCGTAATCGGCCTTCTTGCCGGTATTATGAATGCCCGCGCCACAGGGAGCGGCACCGTGGTTGATGCGGCCATGGTCGACGGCTCAGCCCATATGATGAACCTTCTGATGGCCATCCGTCAGGCAGGCGGCCTCTCCGAAACGCGTGGTCAAAGTCTTCTCGATGGTCCCCATTGGTGCCGGTGTTATAAAACCGCGGATCAGGGCTATATCAGCGTCCAGTGCCTGGAGCCGAAGTTTTACGCAGTCTTTCTCGAAAAACTCGACCTTTCTGAAGATCCCGCTTTTTCGGATCAATTCGATAAAACCCTTTGGCCGGATCTCTCCGCGCGCCTGGAAGCAATTTTCGCCGAACGCGCGCGCGACGAATGGGCATCCCACTTTGCTGGATCCGATGCCTGTGTCGCGCCGGTCCTAAGCCCCTCGGAGGCGCAGGCCGATCCGTTTAATGCCAGTCGCAAATCGTGGTTTGAAGATGATGGGCTTCTGCAAGCGGCGGCGGCACCCCGCTTTTCCGGCGAGCCGCAATGGGCACCGCGCAAGAGCCCAGCGCGAGACGCAGACCGGGCCGAAATTCTCGCCGAACTCGCAGACGACTGACGAACACATTGCGCCGACTTGCCAAAATCTGCGAAGGTCTCGAAGGAACGCCCAAATACGGCTGGCTAGGGGAGGAAACCTATGAGCGCCTATCAAACCCCATGGATCGATGAGGAACTAACGCTTCTTCAGGACGCCTGCCGGAAGTTCTATGCGAATGAAATGGTTCCGCGCGAAGAAGCCTGGCAAAAGCAGGGCTACGTCGACAAGGACTTCTGGAAATTGGCTGGTGACGCAGGAATTCTCTGTGCCTCGGTCCCGGAAGCCTATGGCGGTGCTGGCGGCTCGTTTTATCATGAAGCGGTCATCGTCTCCGAGCAATTCCGCGCTGCCGGATATTCCGGTTTCGGAAATTATGTTCATAGCCAGATCTGCGCCGATTATTTCGTCGCTTATGGCACTGAGGATCAGAAACGAAAATATCTTCCGAAAATGGCATCTGGCGAATGGATTTGCGCGATCGCTATGACAGAGCCGGGCACCGGGTCCGACCTCCAGAGCGTGAAAACCAATGCACGACTGGAAGGCAACCAATATGTGGTGAACGGCTCAAAGACCTTCATCACCAACGGGCAGATGGCCGATATCATTCTTCTGGTCGCGAAGACCGATCCGGAAAAAGGATCAAAGGGTATATCGCTTTTCATCATCGAAACCGAGGGTCTTGAAGGCTTCAAGCGTGGTCGGAACCTCGACAAGATCGGCATGAAGAGCCAGGACACGTCAGAATTGTTTTTCGATAACGTGCATCTCGCCCCGGACAGGCTGCTCGGCGGTGAAGAAAATCAGGGCTTTGCACAGCTCATGAACCAGTTACCGCAGGAACGCCTCGCCCTTGCCATCGCCGGTGTCGCCGTCATGGAAAAAGCGGTCGACGTAACGGCCGATTACACGCGCG
Organism: Pseudomonadota bacterium; assembly: GCA_039180865.1. Classification (GTDB taxonomy): domain Bacteria; phylum Pseudomonadota; class Alphaproteobacteria; order Rhizobiales; family JACESI01; genus JBCDCU01. Next base: position 14,930 of record JBCDCZ010000052.1, read on the forward strand.
AACGCAAAGCGTTTGGAAAGACCGTTCTCGATTTCCAGAACACCAAATTCAAGCTGGCTGAGGCGAAAACAATCGCCCACGTTGCGCGGGTCTTTGTCGATAATTGCGTTGAGCGCCATGTTAATGGCGGGATCGATGCTGCGACTGCTTCAATGGCGAAATGGTGGGTCACCCAGATGCAATGCGATGTGGTCGACGAGTGCCTGCAGCTCCACGGCGGCTATGGCTATATGATGGAATATCCGATCGCGCAGATGTACGCTGATTCCCGCGTTCAGAAGATCTATGGCGGGACAAACGAAATCATGAAGGAACTGATCGCGCGGACCCTTTGACGATAAAGTCTTATGAGCTTGCGCTATCGTCGAGGAGCCGCTTCAGCTGTTCGTCAAGCCATCCTTTCGGGATAATATGACCGCCTTCATGCAGATCGAGCCGAACGCTCTTACCGCTCTCGCAGGACGTCCATACGCTCATTCGGTAAATCCCGGAGGTTTCGTCGAGATCCGGCGAGGCACCGCATTGATTTCTCATAACCCAGGGTGAAGCGGCATAGAGCGGATCTCCGTCAGCGCCGCGCGGAAGGTCCATCACAGTATCTTTAAGACCATGGACATGTCGAACATTCACCGGAGCCGCGCAATCCCGCAATTCCTCGAAATTCCACAATGATCCGGCGATTGGAAGAAACGCCGCATAGTCACCACCCTTCTCACAGGCAAGACGCCAGGCCATCGCCCCGCCATAGGAAAATCCGGATACGAAGATCCGCGAACGGTCAATGGGCCACCGTTTCTCAGCATCAGCGATCATCGCTTCGACGAAAGGCACATCACGGGACGGGGCACGCCAGAAGCTCCAGGATTTGCCGAGACCATCTGGTGCGAGGAGAAGGACACCGTTCTTGCGGGATGCGCCTGCAATCTTATTGTTGTTGATAACGTTGGTTCCGGTGCGGCCCCAACCGTGGAAATGGATGAGGACTGGAAGGGGTTCAGCACCATTGAACCCATCCGGGGCAACCGCGTGATAGGCTCGATCTCCAACCGCACAGGCAACACCATCACCACAGGGTGCGTTCACCACATCGGCATGTGCTGCAGGGTCTTTTGCGACAGCGAAAGAAGCAAGAACGCCTAATACGGCAACCGTCGAAAGTGCGGAAGTGACGTGCGCGTTACGGATCATGGGAACATCCTGATTGAATCGAAGAAGTCCCGCACCGTATCGCCGTCCCCGATGACGGACCAATCAGACTTTCGCGAGAAGACGCTTTAGTCCGGCTCAACCGTCTAGAGCTTCGAAACATCGATTTGTGGAATTGTCCCAACCGGAACAAAGCCGACTTGCACGAACCCCTTGCGGATACTGATCTTGATGCGGCGCGCTTCGTGCTCATCGATCGTGCTTGGTGTGCCAAGTTGCTCAACGAGGCCGGCAATCGCCCCTCCTATTGTTTTTATCTGATCGAGTTCGGGACCAAGACGTTTGATAAAAGCTGACAGGTTGGCACTATCCACATTGAGGTCGGCGTTCCAAAAACCGTTATTATCGAGCTTCACCCACCCTGCCACGTGAACTCTCGTATCTTCCGACTGGATGCGCATGACCTGTATGTCTGCGGCACCGCCTTTCGAGATCCAGAAGCGCAACGGATTTCGAACACGGTTTTCGAAAAGCGGTGCCATGTCATAGGCAAGGACAAGGGCTGAGAAGTCCATGGCCGGGAGCGTGAACGCTTTTCCGGTTACCTCAAGGTTTTGCGCTTGTGCTCCCGCGACGAGGGAATCTTTCGGTTCGTTTGCAGCGGTTCGTCTGGCGCTCATTAGAAGACGTTGCGATGTGACGCTTGTACCTGCGAGTTCAGGCACCGGATTAACCGGGCGTAACATGGCCCCTTCCATACGCGCTGTGGCAGCTTCCACACCGCTCAAGGTGAGTTCAGATCCGAGCCGCGCGTTTTCCCAAGTGAGGAGGACGTTTCCAAGTTTGCCAAGCCGGATCGTCGCCGGTGACGTAAAGCTGACAACCTGATGGTTGGGCCTGTAAACGAAGGCCTGTGCACTCATGCCAGCGGTCGCGACCTTCAAACCGTTATCGAGCTCAAGCGAGAGGTCTTCACAGGAAATTGCAAGTCGAAACGGAAACCCGAAAGTCTGGCGCTCTGTACACTCCAACTGCTGGCCTTGCGCGCTCGCCGTGACGATCGCTTTTTCGAAGGCCTCGTCGGCTTTTGCGGATAGAAACGTCCACGCGCCCACCCAACCAATGCTCGCAAGAACCAGAAAAACGGAAAGACCGATAAACCGCGCCTTCATTCTCATGAGCCTGTCTTTCTCCTGAATCAGATCGTGGATTGGCCAGCCGTACATCAAAACGGCAGCGGACGGTGCGCCGGAAAACCGTCTTGTACCGAGCCGGGCGGATTGGTAGCACATTTTTATGGATATCGAGAACTGCATCCTTCACGACGACATTCTGTTCGGCTCTCAGAGCGATGACTTCTGGGTCTTCGCCTACGGGTCGCTGATGTGGCGGCCTGATTTTCGTTTTGAAAACCGCGAACGGGCCACGTTGGACGGCTTTGAGAGGGCACTTTGCATTTATTCTTGGGTTCATCGTGGCACGCGCGAAAAGCCGGGTCTGGTTTTCGGTCTCGACAGGGGAGAAAGCGGTTGCGAGGGTTTTGCCTATAAGATCGCGCTGGAAGATCGTCGGGATACAGTTGACAAGCTTCGCAAACGCGAACTCGTCACCGCAGTTTATCGCGAAATGCAGGCTCCGGTCCGGTTGACGGGAACCAGGGAACGCTCCGTAACCGCGCTGTTTTATGTTGTTGATCCAGAGCACGAACAATATGCGGGGCGGTTGCCACGTTCAGAGACAGCACGGTTTGTGCGCCAGGGTGTCGGTGGTTCAGGCGTGAATCTTGACTATGTTCTCAGCACGCATGACCATCTGATCGAAGAAGGGATCGACGACCCGGAGCTTTCGGCGCTATGCGCGGACCTTAGGCGCGATGGACCGCTCACACAGGCGCGGTGACTTCGACACCGCGCGCTTTGAGACGCTCAAGGGCAGCGTCAACCGTCTCAGGCGCTTCGGGCGATTGCGCCGTTTCAATCAGGAGGCGATTGGTGGCGTCTTCAACCTCTTTTTCCAGCCTGGCAAGCGCTTCTTTCGGGCGGAGACCCGGCATAATCGGTGGTAAAATCTCAACGATCACTTTGCCCGAATAGCGCCAGAAACTGTTGCGTGGCCAGAAGAGGCCGGTATTGAGAGCAATCGGTACAATCGGACACTGTAGCTCACCGTAAAGACGCGCGACCCCCACCTTGTAAGGCAGCATCCCACCGGCTGGAACCCGTGTTCCTTCCATGAAAATGACGATGTTTCGCCCTTCATTGACCGCCTCGCGCGCCTTTTCAGTCATCGGCTTGATGACTTTTGATCCGCTGCCGCGATCGATTGGGATCATTTTCGCCTTTGCGCAAAACCAACCGAAGATTGGAATATTCATCAACTCGCGTTTCATGATGTAGGTGATGCGGCCAAATATCTTTGCAAGGCCAAGGGTTTCCCAGGTCGATTGATGTTTCGACGCAATGATGAAGCCACCCTCAGGAATGTTCTCAAGACCACGAACTTCAATTTTCGAGCCGGTCGAGAAACGCCAAACATCGATAGAGCGGGTCATCCAGTTCGACCCAATAAGCCATGCCACATGGCTAGGGGTCAGGAGCGCGATCGGCGTCATCGCTGCATGCGCGAAAAAGTTCAGGTAAAACAGGATGTGGAAAAAGACGGATCGCACAAAGAGCATGGAAAGGTCCGATCGGGCGCGTAAACTTTCGGCAAGATTTATCGCGGCTTCTCCCAAAGCTCAAGGCGCGGCATACGCTCAAAGAGTATACCGATCAGAACCGGGCTAGCGGGTATCGCGCATCGGCATGTTGGGCCAGTCTTGACCGGTTACTTCATTAACCGTGTCGCGAAGCCGAACAACCGAGAGCTTCGCGTATTCACGCACCATATCCCGCCGCCTTTCTCCATCGCGCCACCAATTGTTACGGTCGGGCACATTGACCGGATGTGGGACGAGTTGAATATCCGGAAGAGCATGCCGGATCTCAAGCATTGCGCGCGGCATGTGCAGGGCCCCAGTCACAACGATGATTGACTTGATGTCCTCTCGGTTAGCCCATTCGGCGGCCTGTTCAGCATTCGCAATTGTGTCACGCGCCTTGCGGTCAAGATCAATGCAGCAGGATAACAGTGCTTCCTCGACATTGAACCGGGCGCTTAGGGTTTCATCCGTGAGATCCGGATTAACGCCTGTAATCAGAACGCGTTTTGCTTTTTGCTCTCGAAGAAGAGCAACACCGGCAGCGATCCTGTCCTGCCCGCCAGTCAATACCACAATTCCATCGCTTGAGCCGCTTACCGCAAGCGGTTCACGGGTCACGACGTCGACAAATCTGGCAAAGCTGCCAATCTCAAAACCGGCAAAAAGAAAAACCGCAAGCATGATCAGCGACCATGCGAGACTGCCAAGGCGATAAATGCGGGTTTCTCTCAGTTTTTTTCGGCTGCCCTCGGCGAGCTCCTCCGCATTGCGGTTCTCGGACGCAATTTCGGCAGGTTCAGCCTCAACCGACTCTTCGGCCTTCGACATCTTATCGATTGGAACGGATCCGGCGTTTTCCATGGGTTAAACCCAATATGCGTTTTGCATGGCCATCGGCAGTAACACGTTTTATGACATCCTTGTCAAATA
>JBCDCZ010000053.1:0-19648 GCA_039180865.1 Pseudomonadota bacterium
GAAACCTTTTTGGCACCGGATCGATTCACGCAAGCGCGGCTTCAAAATGTATCCCAATTGGTTGGAAAGCGAAGCGGTTCAACGCGCCTCTTATGAGAACCTCATCGAAGCGATCCCCCACTATAAGGCGGGGCTCCTTGCGATGATCGACGATGCACGTGCAACATTTGTACGCGCGGGTGCGAACGAGGCAACGCTCTCCCGTCTTGCAGCCGAGCGGGCGGAAATTGAAGCGGAAGAACGGCAACGCGTGCGCGGAAAGCCGGATCCTCGCGCAATGGATGACGAAGTCTTTTGGGAGATCATAGGCAGCCCCGACGAGAACGGAACGGCGCAGCAGATCGATGAGATGGCGGACCGCCTCGCCCGTTTCAAACCGGCCGCCATCAAGGCGTTTGACATATATCTTCAGGACCTCAATTCCCGTGCCTATCGTTCGGATGTGTGGGCCCTTGCCTATCTCTTGAACGAGGGATCATCCGACGATGATTTTGCTGATTTCAGGTGCTGGCTCATTCTTCAGGGCAAGGACGTTTTTGAAGACGCATTGCGGGCTCCCGATACCTTCGATGTCGCGCTTGCCAGTTCCGGAACCGGTGGCTGTCTTTCGCTCTTGGACGTGCCACTGCTTGCCTATGAGATGCGCTCGGGAAAGCCCATGCGCCGCAAGAAAATGCCTCCGCTTCGCCTGCAAGGTCCTGATCTTGAAGAAGATGACTTTGAAGAGCATCTGCCGCGCGTGGCGGAAGCGCTTCAGGCTTAGTTCAAGACGTTGTCCCCGCCTTCACGCGTAGCCGGGTTCGACCCTCTGTTCGTGAATCCGGTATTTGTGAAAGTCGGTTTCTTCGCGGAATTGCGCCGGGCGGCGCTTGTATTTCTTGCGGATCTGGTTCACTTCCCGATCAAGGCCCATCTGCTCGATCAGAATGCGCAAGGCACCTACCTTAAGGCCAAGGGCATTGGCCGTCGGTTTTGAAATTGATCCCGACGCCTTGTCGATTGCGGCCAGAAGCGCGTCCGGCCCCACCGCAAACTCCTCGAACTCAAAATTCGCGCGCCAGCTTCTCTCCAAATAGAGCGCCATGATATCGCGTCGCTGCGCGACGAAGGTCGGCTCGCCCGGATAAGGAAAGCCGTAAGGCGTCTCGGCAACGACGGAAATCGTCGGTGCGAGATCTTCATAGAGATAGAGCCTGTAGCCCTTCTCCTGATAGGGCGGCAGCCCCTTCAGCCGGATCCGCCAGCGCTTCACGATCTCTTCGACGAAATCGACGCGGTATTGAAGATCGATCCATGGCAGTCGGTCGGCCCACCATTCAAGGGCCCAGAGGTGAATATGGTTCTGGCTCGAATGGGAATTCGGATGTTCGCCTTTGAAACTGAGGGGCGCGGTGCAACAGCCTTCAAGAAAGTCGGCAAGCTCCGGGCATTTCTTTTGTGTGAACGCAAGGATGCTCATGGATGGTTCGGGGGATTACGTTGGCACCGGTTTCCAACACAGTTTAACGGTTTTTCGAATGAGCCGCACTGCCGCAGAGAGCCATTCCTTCTCCCTAGGTAGCCGGAAAGCCGGCGCTCATATTCAGCTGGGGTCTTCAGAAGCCATCCGGAGCGTTTGGGGTGCGTCCGTTATCGTTGCAGGATCGATTCAGCGTCCGAACATATAAGTGGAAGTTGGGTGGCGACGCGTCTTTTGCGAACGCGGCTTTGCCTTATCCTTCGGGACCGGAGGGCTTTTCGCGATGTCATATTTATTGGGGAACAGAGTCCCTGTCAGAAAACCGCATTCAATGAAGTACCAAATCGACCCGATTACCGGGATTGCGGCAAAGAGAATAAGCCAAAGCCCGGATTTTCCGCGGTCATGCAGGCGTTTGGTATCAGCGACAAGAGCCGGCCACCAAAATGGACCCACAAACAACAACGCACCAATAAATGATGAAAAGGAGCCCGGATCGAGAAGTGATTTCTCAATTTGCTGGTTCAAGCGAGCCAATGAAACATCGAACATGATGGAAAGTGCAATCATGGCACCAAGGAGAAGCAAGCGGCTCATCCACCATTCTGCGCGGCCGATACTGCCAAAGGGGCTGAGAAAGTACTTCCAAAGAGGATGCGGCATCAAAAAACCTACTCGCCGCGGCGCAGAACGCCGAAAATCACTAAAATCTGCGAGCAGGATAAATCGTGGTCCTTTACTGTAACAACGACAACGTGCCGTTTACCTTAACCGCCGGTAGATTACACGGTGCGCATATAATCCAGCCGTCCCGCGTAGTATGGCAGATGAAACAATTTTCAACGTCACTCGTCCGCCCATCCGCCTGCCAGCAACCCCAAAAAGAAGGGAGACATGGACAGGCGTCCACATCTCCTTTTCACAAATCTTGGCTATCCGTGCCGAGGCAGGGTCCGCCTCAGATGAAGGGCGATCAGTAATGCACTGACCTAGCCCCCATGGGTGTCTGTTGGGGCGGCGAGAACTTCGTCAGGTTTATTCCCTCAACTGCGGTCTTGTATTCATCGATTGTCGGCGTTCTGCCAAGGATTGCCGCGAGAACCACGACGGGAGTGGATGCGAGGAGCGATTCACCCTTCTTATCCTTAGAATCCGCCACCACGCGTCCCTGGAACAAGCGTGTTGACGTGGCAAGCACCGTGTCGCCCTTCTCCGCCTTTTCCTGATTACCCATGCAAAGGTTACAGCCGGGCCTCTCAAGATAAAGCGTATTCTCGTATTCCGTTCTGGCTTCTTGTTTTGGCGCGTTGTCGTCGAACTCAAAGCCGGAATACTTCTGAAGAACGGACCAGTCGCCCTCTTCCTTTAACTCATCGATGATGTTGTATGTCGGTGCCGCGACAACCAGAGGCGCTTTAAACTCAACTTCGCCGTGTTCCTTTTCGAGATTACGCAGCATCTGAGCGACGATCTTCATGTCGCCCTTGTGAACCATGCAGGACCCGACAAAGCCTAAATCGACCTCTTTTTCCGCGTTGTAATAGGAAATCGGCCGGATCGTATCGTGCGTATAGCGCTTGGAAACATCAGCATTGTGGACGTCAGGGTCCGCGATCATCGGTTCGTTGATCTTGTCGAGATCGACCACGACTTCTGCGAAATATTTCGCGGTGTCGTCCGGCGCCAGAGCCGGTTTTTCGCCGGACCTAATTTCCGCAATCCGCTTCTCCGCAATATCGATCAATCCCTGCAGCATGCGACTTTCGTTATCCATGCCCTTCTCGATCATGACCTTGATGCGCGCTTTCGCGATTTCGAGCGAACGGATCAGCGTCTCATCTTCTGAGATACAGATAGACGCCTTTGCCTTCATTTCAGCCGTCCAGTCCGTGAAGGTGAACGCCTGGTCCGCCAGAAGCGTCCCGATATGAACTTCAATCACACGGCCCTGGAAAACGTTATCACCGAACTGATCCAGCATTTGCGCCTGGGTCGCGTGAACAACGTCCCGGAAGTCCATATGGTCTTCCATCTTGCCCTTGAAGGTGACTTTGACCGATTCAGGGATTGGCATGGTCGCCTCACCGGTTGCGAGCGCGAGTGCCACCGTGCCGGAATCAGCCCCGAACGCTACGCCTTTCGACATGCGTGTGTGGCTGTCACCGCCAATGATAATCGCCCAGTCGTCAACCGTGATATCGTTCAAGACTTTGTGGATCACGTCCGTCATGGAGTGATATTCGCCTTTCGGATCACGCGCTGTGATGAGGCCGAACTTGTTCATGAACGCCATGAGACGCGGTGTGTTCGCTTGCGCCTTCAAATCCCAGACCGAAGCCGTATGGCAGCCTGATTGGTATGCGCCGTCGACAGTTGGGGAGAGAACCGTAGCGGCCATCGCCTCAAGCTCCTGCGAGGTCATGAGACCCGTCGTATCCTGCGAGCCAACAATATTGACTTTAGCCCGCACATCGGACCCGGCGTGGAGAACCTTTCCAGGCGTTGTACCGACCGCATTCCTGTTGAAGATTTTCTCAACCGCAGTCAGGCCCTGCCCTTCATGGGAGATTTCCTTTGACGGCGCGAAGGGCGAATTCAGCTCAACACCCAAAATCTCGCAGGCAATCGTCTGAAGTTTCTTACCGAAAACGATGGCATAGGATCCACCCGCTTTGATGAATTCGATCTTTTGCGGCGTGAACGATGCGGAGAGTTCTGCGTGCTCTTCCGAACCGTCTTCGTTATAGAGCTTTTTGGTCTTGGTGTTGATTTTCAAAACAGTCCCGGTTTCGACCGAGTATTTCTGCTCAAGAACTGGGTGCCCGTCATTGTTCAAGATCGGTTTGCCGTCGTCTCCGACTTTCTTGACCCAGTTTTTCAGATCAATGCCGATACCGCCGGTTACGCCAACGGTCGTTAAAAAGATCGGTGAAATACCGTTCGTACCTGCGACAACAGGGGCGATATTGACGAAAGGCACATAGGGGCTTGCCTGTTTTCCTGTCCAAAGCGCAACATTGTTGACGCCCGACATCCGAGAAGACCCGACACCCATCGTGCCTTTTTCGGCAATGAGCATGACGCGTTTGTGCGGGTGCTGGATTTTCAGCGCTTCAATTTCCTTCTGCGCTTTCTCAGACATCATGCATTTGCCGTGAAGTTCACGGTCTGAGCGTGAATGCGCCTGGTTACCGGGCGAGAGAAGATCGGTTGAGATATCGCCTTCGGCAGCAACGTAGGTGACGACCTCGATCTCCTCTTCGATGTCCGGGAGCATTGTGAAGAATTCGGCCTTCGAATAGCTCTCCAGAATGTCCGTTGCGATGGCGTTTCCTGCTTCGAAAGCCTGATTCAGGCGATCGGTATCGGCGTCATAGAGGAAGACCTGTGTCTTCAGGACTTTGGCTGCCTGTTCAGCGATCGACAGATCATCACCGAGGGCCAGATCGAGGAGAACCTTGACCGAAGGCCCGCCTTTCATGTGTGACAGAAGTTCAAAGGCAAACGGGGTTGAGATTTCCGCCACAGGTAAGTTGCCAAGAATAACTTCCTTGAGGAATTCCGCCTTGACGCCCGCCGCACTCGTGGTGCCTGGCAAAGTGTTATAGATCAGATAATGAAGAGCATCCTTGCGATGTTCGTTGTCTGTATCCTTGATGATCCCGACGAGTTCGTAGATCAACGCACCGTCATCGATGGGTTTGGGATTGAGACCCTGTTCCTTGCGATTTTCGATTTCGGTCAGATAGTTGGTATACAGGCTCATGGCTTGTCCAGACATGTTTGCTGTGGGAGGTCTGCTCGTTTTGGGCCGCAAACGTTCCAAACGATTTTTGCGACCGGCTGACGTTCACCTATTTCTCCCAATATTGACTTTCAAGGCATTTCCGATGAGTTGGAGTGCTCAAATCCTTGTGCATTGAACGTGTAACACTTCAACCCACCTATTGGTCTTAAGGGCGGTTTTTGGACGGCAAATTCGGATCACCCCTCGGCGTCTTCGACCTCAAGGGTGGCGAGTGTTTCATAATTTGTGTCTTCAGAGAACGGCAGAATTCAGGACTTAACCGCGCATCCGAGGAAAAGAAACTCCTCCTTCTGCGCAGAGGTTGGCTCCATGAGGGGCTCCATCACTTTTTTGAGCTGCTTGGACCTTTCCCCGGCCACGCGCAGAAGCGGCGGTGAATGAACAGTTCTCCCAAAACTATCCGTCTCTCCCCCTGGGCTCAAAAGAGCGCCACCATCTCGGTATAGCCACGCCGTCGCGCGTGTTCGAGTGGTGTAACACCATCCCGGTCTCCAATGGTCTTGTCAGCACCGGCTTCAATCAAATGGCGGGCTGCCGTCAAATGATCCGGGCCGCCATCGCCAAGGACCACCGCTTCCATAAGCGCCGTCCAATGAAGATTGTTGATATGGTCCAGCGGGGCACCGGCATCGATGAGGATTTTCACAACTTCATGATGCCCGAGATGGGCTGCCGCAATCAGCGCCGTTCCCTCATAGGGGCTTGTGATGTTGTCGGATGACGCCCCGACCTTAAGTGCCGTCTTGAGGACCTCCAGATCGGCAGCAACGGCCGCAATGGTCACGATGTCATAGGCCTGTTTGTCGAATGCGTTCGGATTGGCTCCTGCCTTTACCAGGATTTCAATCGCATCTTCATGGGAGGCATGGGCTGCGACATGTAAGGGCGTGCGCCCCCTTCCGTCACGGATATCGAGATTGTCGTTGTCGTTCGAAAGGCGCTGGAGCGTTTCAAGGTCGCCGTCATGAGCCGCTTTGAAAAGTCCCTCGTAGGCTGAGATTTCAGATGCCGAGGGCGGCGTCTGGGCCAACGTAGCCGTTGCTCCCGGAAAGAGCAGCAGGAGCCCGGCAAGCGCGGCTCTGATCGAGGTGGCGATCCGTGTCATGGCAGGTCGGATTATAGCAAAGGGATCTTGAATGCCAAAGGCGATGAGGTTCTGTCGGACCAGACGCGATAAACCGCCAAGTGCAGATGATCAGAGCCCTACTCCCTCACCATTTGAAGACGCGCCGCAATACCCGCAAATTACCGAAGAGCGTCGAGCCGCCGATATCTTTTGCAAGGCGTTGGAGAACCCGCGGAAACCCGTGATCATCGATCGCCGCCGTAACCGCGGCAATCTTAGCCTTCGACAATCCATGGCGCACCATGCCCTGCGAAGCATCAATCCAATCGCCTTTTCGCACCGCATTGACGAGGCCTGCGTTCGGCCCCTTATACGGCGTGACCTTGTGATGCCAGTGGATCGCAGCGCGCAGGGTTTCCGGATCAAGCCCGAAACGCAGTTCCCGGTTGTCGGTGAGGGCGAGATCTTCAGACGGTTCGAGATAAGCAAGATCTTTGGCCGTCCACAATCCGATGTCATGATAGACAAAGACCGTCTCGACCATTTTGCGATGCTCTTCCGCGCCGTTCAGAAAGTGCATTGCATAGGTGATCGTTCGATAAACATGGCCCCGATAGGCCGGAAAATCCGGACCGATCACTTGCCGGTAAGGCTCAAACAGATGCTCGACCCACTCGCTATGATCGATAATCTTAATTGTCTCACCCATGTGAGCGTCCCTCATCACCAGGAAATTTAAGGACCATCTCTTCTGAAAACGAGAATTCCGTGCTTTATCAGCACTGCGCTCAGATAAGTAATCACTTGCTTACTTGGGCACCCAAAGCAAGTCAACAACTGTTTACATACGTGAAGAACCGAAATCAAAAAGAGAGCCAAACACGCGCACGCGATGCCGGCGCAACCCGTGCCGCGATCCTTGAGGCCGCGCGTCTGGTTTTTTCAATCCACGGCTTTGACGGCGCCGGGACCCGCGACATCGCCCAAAAAGCAGGCTGCAACGTCGCCCTCATCAACCGTTACTTCGGAAGCAAGGCAGAGCTTTTTCGAGAAGTGATGGAGCATTGCATTGATCTTAAGCCGCTTGCCGATGTTTCGGCAGACGATCTTCCGGCGCAACTCGCCAAGATCGCCCTTTCGAAACAAAAACACCCGTCAAAATTCGATCCGATGTTTGCGGCTATTCGGTCTTCTTCATCTGAAGACGCCCAACAGATCGTGAAAGAAGAAATGGGAAATCCGATGGTTGCTGAACTGGCAGCCCAGCTTGGCGGCAAAGATGCGGAGATACGCGCGGCACTTATCTTAAGCGTTCTCGCCGGGTTCGATGTGGCGCGTCATCTGATCGGTCCGGACGCACTCGATCCCGCCAATGATGAACTCCTGCAGCCGCGACTTGAAGCTGCGATCCGGGCTATCCTCGAGCCGACTAAAACCACCGGCTAAGCGACCTTATCCCCGCAGGCGATAATGGAGAATGATTGGCACGGCGATTTCTTCTTCATCGCCGAGATGGCGGTCCAACAAGGCTTCGATCGCCTCGGTGATACCGTGAAGCGTGCCGACAGCATCGCGCAACTTTATGTCATCGTCACCCGCTACCTCAACGGCTTTCTCACCGACATCGATAAACGCGCTCAAAACCTGGTCGAGCGTCTCATGGTCCTTTTCCAGGATCTCAAGCCCACGGACAAACCGCGGATCGGCGGCTGAAAGCTCCGGAAAGTATTCGTGGTCCTCCCATGCATGGTGACCATGAAGGCTCCCAACCAGAGCATTGCCGAAACGGTAGAGCCGTGGGGCATATTCCTCCGGCTCGATCACACGGTCGAGTACAGCTTCCGCATCTTGTCTCAGAAGGTCCGCCAGACGGCGAAATATCTGATGGGCGCCGAGCCAGTTCTTTGTCATTTCCTTGAACCCCGGATGCGTCTCCCACATCTCACGCGGGTATTCAGAAAGGAGTATGCGCATCTCCTCCGGCATATCGTCTTTGCGAATATCAAAGGAAAGACTGGTGGGGTCCATGCAAGATCCGTCTGCTCCGGGTTTCCATGCCATTTGAACGACGGGTCTCTTAAGGTCAATGGGCAAAACCGGCCGATATCAACCGGATATCAAGTCGATGCTGTAGTCATCCAGACGATCTTTCAGAAAGCTGTAATCAGACCGTGCTTTTGTGAGAACGCGACGGTCCAATGTAAGCGTTCGAAAGTCTTCATTCGTGTCCTCAAAACGGGTCGCCGGTGTCGTGTCATCCTGCCAGGGCGGGCAGAAGAGCGAGGCTCCAAAGTTTTCTCCCGCGCGATTTAAGGACAGGAAAAAGACCTGGTTTTCGAGCGCGCGCGTCACAACGAAAGCATGCCAAGAAGGAAAGCTCTTATCGCGGTAGTATGCGCCGCAATGGAGGACAAGATCCACCTTGTGATCAATCACCAGCGCGCGTGTGAGTTCCGGGATCCGGATGTCGTAACAGATGATCGGCGCGAGCCGGAAACCTTTGACATCAAACGTGAAAAGATGATCGCCGCGCTGGAAATACTCCTTTTCCATAGAGGCGCCGTATTGCGCGAGGTGGAGCTTGTCGTAATGCCCGACGAGATTGCCTTCCGGGTTCACAACGGCGATACAAATCGTTTTTCCGCCTTCGCTTTTTCGCGCGAAGCCGTAGGTAACAAAGACACCTTCTTGCGTAGCGATTTTCCGCCAGACACGAAATGACGGCCCGTCGAGCGGTTCGGCAAGTTGGTCAAGCCGGGAAAACGCCTCGCGCGAATAATCGAGGCTCGAGAGTTCCGGTAAAACCACGATATCGACCGGTGTCGCAGCTCGTTTGAGTGCAGCTCGAACTTTCTCCGCCGTCACCTCAAGATGCCGATCCCGCTCTTTCGGTGCGGTCATTTTCGGGACTGAAATCTGCCCGGCGAGAAGCGTCAGCGTGTCAGGTTTAGCCATTAAACGGGCCTTTTTTTGCGCTAACATCAATCATGCGTTGGCCACAACGGCATAGTCATAGGTTGTCACTTCGAGCCTGTTCTGATCGGGATCGGCAAAGTAGATCGACCAGGCGCGCCCATGATCGACGATATCAGCTCTTGTTAGTTCTTGCCCCTTGTCATCTTTGAGGTCGAGCACGTCGAGTTTTCCCAAAAACGCCAGGAAATCGTCGCCGGTTACCCGAAACGCAATCGTTGCATCCCGTGAAACCTCTCTTGCCTCGCGGGCAAAAAGGGCAAGCGTCGGGTGACCATCGCCACCCTCCAGGATCAGTGGCCCCGTCGGGTGCTTTGCCCATTCTGCAAGGGGCGCATGGCGCCTTAGGCCTAATGTCTGATGGTACCAGTCGGCAGCCTTGTCGCGTTCTGCAACTTCCACATGGACATGATCGATCCGAAGTGCCTGCATCCTTCCCTCACTCTTTACTCGGGAGACTATCGCAGAATGCTACGTAATCGAAGTTCGAGTGTGCATGTCCATGCTATGCAGCGCTAAACGCCTTTGCGCGAGACTAAAAAAGGCGGGCAAGAGGAGACCTCCTGCCCGCCAATTCGATGAATGGTAATTGTCAGCGCCGGTCTACGATGAAGCGCGGCGCTTCTCTCCAATTAGTGTGTGCCGTAGACGGCAGCAGCTTCTTTCACCGGTGCGTTTGCAATCTCGAAATCCGGAACGGCCATGTCGCTTGCAGGAGCTGCTTCAAGCTCTTTCCACTTTGTGTCAGCCTCTACAATGCTTCCTGGTACATCCTCTTCCCAAAGGGCAACGACCTTCTGGCGGATGTTGAGGTAAAGCTTGCCATCGACAATGCGCCACAAGTCCGGATGTGACGGAACCTTCAGGCCCATTTTAACGCCGAATGCGCAGTGACCGTCATATTGCGGCGCGTACTTTTCTGGATTGGCGAGAAAGCGCTCGCGGTTCTCAACGCTTGAGAAAGCGAACTTAGCGCCGTTCCACTCCGCGCTGATTGATGATTTGCCTGGAACGGCAGCAGGCTGCTTTTCGCCAAAAGGTGCCTGTTCCAGGTCGAAATAGGCAACAACATCATAGCCCGATACGGCGAAGCCGGTTGGATCGACATATTGCTCACCGGCAAAAGACGGTGCTGCCGTCAATGCCAGCATGGAAACGCCAAGTGCTGCTTTCTTGATGTGTTTGATCATCCCTGAACTCCCTTTTTGAGTGATTTTGTGCGTGGGTTTCGAGGATGGGTTTATCAGAGAGATCTTCAGATCGATTTAAGAGAAAGTATCGAATTTTTTAACAGAATTTACGTTACTTTTACCGGAAAGAAGTTAAGCATCATCGGCGGTGTTCGGTCATCATCAGAGCAGTTAGGCTGCTTTTCTAAGGACCACGCGAATGAATTTTGACGCCGAGCGGAAGTGGCTTGGTCCGGCCGCTTCAGCCCATCGACCGGGCGTCCATTTGTTGTACGCTCCTTTCATCGAGCCGCCATAAAGCGCCTCCTCGGAGAGACTTTCAATGAACGCTTCCAGCTTTGCATTGCGGTCCCGCAGCATCCTGACGGCGTCCGCCCAGCCGATCCCGGCCTGATTTTCCCTCAAGTCAGCATTGTAGCGCTTGAGATCGTTCCACTTATAACCTTCAGCCGGAAAGTGGACCTTCTTATCCGCCTGCCCGTCCTGATACCAGCCAAGAAAGAGATCGATCCAATGGGCGCGGTGGGCGATTACATCTTTAATTGATGTGTCTTCTTCGCGCTTCGCCATCGCAACACTTTCGTCAAGCACATCGATCAGCTTCGCAAGCTTGTCGAACTCCTTGCGGGTAATTTGAAGCAGGTCCGCCTTGTTCGTTGCAGCCACGATGTTCTCCCGTTTGTCCTACAACTAGGGGGATTATGGAGCGACCGCATTGATTGAAGTCAGCGGCACCATCCTAAGCAGCCCTCACCCGCGCAGCCCTTCTGATCCATCTCGCGCTAAAACCGGAAGCAGCAACCATAAAACCAATCGCAATCACCGCCATTCCGATAAGTTCAGCTGGTGTTGGCCATGCCGCGCCGAAGAAGGCTGCGATCAGCAGCGCGACTGCCGGCGTGAAGGTCGGAAGAAGGGCTGCTGTCTGGGCCGACAGGGCCCGCAAAGCACCAATAAGCGCGATGACACTCAAAACACCGCCGACAAGTCCTTGCATCAAAGCCTGGAAGAGGATGCTCTCAACGGGCGTCACTGCCATAGCGCCATAAACAACCGGTCCAAGCACAATGAGCGAGGCAACAGACGAGCCCGCAGAAACCGCAAGCGTGCCCGACAGGAACGGGATCTGCCAGTGCTTCAAAAGCACCGTATAGGCGCCCCACATGGCACCCGCGAGACTGAAGAAAATCGTGCCGCGCAACCATTCTACAGAAAGGCCGGATGTCTCAAAGCCGACAAGCACAGCAAGACCGGAAAACATGATGAGCGCTCCGAATATGCGGGGACGCGTCACCGCCTCGCCCAAGAGAAGCCGCCCGAAAAAAGCAGCACTCATAAACACTGCGACCGGGGCAAACAGAAGCCCGTGCGAGAGCGGAGCATACGAATAGCCTGAAACCGCCATGACGCCGAATACCGGGCCGCCAAGAAAGATCAATACAGCGAGGCGGTGAAGCGGGACCGGTGAACGCCGTCTCTTCATGAGAAAGACCGCCAGCACAGGAAGCGCGATCAATCCCGGCACCGAAAAGCGCAGAAACGACAGAACCTCCGGCGCAAGCCCTTCATCGATCCCATGCTTTGCGGCGACATTGTAGGCCGACCAGCAGAGCACGGTGAGCGCGCCTAGTGCCGGACCCACAGTGGAAGCAAATGGTGTTCTGGTGTTCATCTCGGCCTCTTTTCAATTAAGACCGTTTCAAACTAGCTGTCGTATTCAATACTTTCCAATGCTATTGAACACTCAGATCTATACCTTTGAGGCATTTAATAATGGAACTCCGCCACCTTCGCTATTTCGTCGCCGTTGCCGATCATGGCGGGATCAGCCATGCAGCCGAGCGCCTTCGGATCGCGCAACCGGCGGTCTCGCGGCAGATCCGTGATCTTGAGGCCGAACTCGGCGTTGATCTTTTGATCCGAGACGGACGCCGTGTTGTCTTGAGCGATGCGGGACAGGCTTTCGCGAAAAAAGCGCGGGCGATCCTCGAAGAGGCCGAGGCAGCAGCGGATGAAGCCCGCAACATTGCGCGCGGATCCGCCGGGCGTCTCAGGATCGGGCTTCTTGAGAGTGCCGCCTGGTCCGGACATTTGCCGATCACAATGAACCTTTATGCCCGCCGCTATCCGAATGTTCAGCTCGACATTCAGCCGATGAGTTCGATTGATCAGATCGATGCGCTTCTTGCTGGTGAGATCGATGCTGGCTTTGTCTATCGCCAGGATACTCTGTCCGACGATGCTCTCACTGTTCTTCCGTTACGCACCGACGATGTGGTTCTGGCCGCATCCAAAGAACTCGTCTTCGACCATGACGGCCCGCTAGACCTTGATGACATTGACGGACTTCCACTTGTCGCCTTTCCGCGTGCGGCGGCCCCCGCCTATTACGATAAACTGTCCAAGGCGCAGTCTGACATCGGCCTCTCTCCGTTCGTTGCCCAGGAAGCAACCAATGAGACGACCATGTTGAGCCTCGTTTCCGCTGGTGTCGGCTGTGCCTTCGTGAATTCCGCCAATATTGAGAGGCCGCCAAACCGGGTTCAGTTCCGCGAGGTGAAAGGACTTAGCGTTCCAATTGAGTTTCTCTTCATCGCCGGAAAGCCGCCTGGCACGCTCGTCACCAATATGATCGAGATCGTCGAATCTATTGATGCCTGAAAAGTATTGAATCAATCGTTATTCAGAATTTTTATTTATTCATCATTCGTGTCACTTTCCAGTCAACGAACACACCGGATGGAGAGACACACAATGACACGCTTTTTTGAAACAACGACCGCAACTTCGATCCCCGCAGGCATCTCAACTGCAATCGTGACAGGAATTTCGTCTGCCTTTTCAATCGCAATGATGGGCCTTGCAGTCGCAGGCCTTGTGATTGCGCTTGATGCAACCGCCCATGCAGCGAAAGCCGCGAACCTCGCAGGTTCACCGATCACAGCAGAGACTCTCGTCGATCAGGCGGAGATCGTGCGGATTGCCGACGCGCTCGATGCAGCGGTGGACGCCAAAGACTGGAACCTTTCCCGCTCTTTATTCACCGAAACCATCGATGTTGACTTTACCTCCCTTGTCGGCGGCGAACCTGCATCGATCCCGGCCGATGCGCTGATCCAGGGTTGGTCTTCGAACCTGACGGCTGAGAAGACATCGTTCCACCTGCGTGGCAATCACCGCGTGACATTCACCGGAGCGAATTCAGCCACGATGCTTTCGCACGGTTATGCCTGGAACCGCATGGAGCGCGGCGCTCTTGAAGAAAACGGCGGCAACGCGCTTTGGGAAGTCTGGGGTACCTATGTGCACAACTTCGTTCGCACCGAAGACGGCTGGAAGATTTCAAGCATGACGTTTACGGCAACTGCCGAGCGCGGCAATCCCTTCGTACGGAACACACCGGGAAGCTAAGAGACCTTTTAGAAAACAGTCTACGGGCGGGCGGCTTTAAATCGCCCGCTTGCCTTTATGGTCCCTTCCCTTGCATTTGATCGCTGAGGCGTTCAATGGCACACTCCCGGGAAAATCGCAGTCAGGGGATGGTGCCATGGTGCGGTGGGCAAAGATGGTAGCGGCGTATCTAAGCGCCATCATACTCCTCGCGACGAGTTTTTCAGCTGCTTCGGCACGTTCCGAATTCTATAATCCAGACGATCCTCTCAAACGCGCAAAACAGAGGTATGATCTTCGTAAGAGCACCCTAAAAAAGGGTATGAACGACCACAACAAAGCGCTCGCTCATCACGAAAAAGTCCTGCGGGCTAAGCGTGCATTTCTGGATAAGCGGGAAGTTGCGATCAGAGCCGTCGTTTCAAATTTTGCCAAGGCGACGACCAAGACCGACGAGAATAAATATCGCAAGGAACTGAAAGCGCTTCTCAAATGGGAGCATCCGAAGTTTCCAAAAGATACGCGCGCCAAACACGTCAAACTGGAAAGTCAGGCCCGTCAAAACCTTGAGCGGCTTCAAAGCGAGTTCAGGGGCCGGTTTTCATCTTACCGCGATCAGCTTGAGACCTACACGAAACTTTTCATCCACCGGGGGCCACGTTATCTCAAACAGGTCACGATCAAGCTTAACGACGACGTCCATTATCTCGGCCGCTATGATCCCGTGCCGGACCCAGCAGCCAATCCCAGCTTCAATATTAATAAAATGCGGGCGGAACTGGCCCGGATCTATGCAGTGATCGACGAACGCGAGCGCTCTCGGCTTAAAGCCGTAGCGGACCTGACAGCGATGCATTTCGAGATCGCCAAGTTCACCAACGATTTTTCCTCCGCGATCTGGAACACGGCCGTTATGTCCACAATTGTTGAGGCCACAGGGGTCGTGGTGGAAGCGGTCGTGACCGGTGGCGGTTCGGTCGCAGTCCAGGGTGCCACCAAGCTTGCAGAAGGGGCCAAGGGATCGAAAGTCTTTGAGACCGCGGTTGAGGAAGTCACAAACACCGCGATGGCGTTGCGACGCAAAATCCGATCTGCGGGCAGTAAACTTACTCTTATTGCGTCGGGCAAATTGCAGGCAACGGCCATCGTCAACGGGCTTGAACTCTATGGTTCAGCGTCGGAAAAAGCATTTCATTCCACGCTTATCGGCGATTCGATTGAAATTGCGGTCAGCACAGCTGCGGCGGGTTTGCAGGATTTCATAGCCAATTACAAAGGTCCCGCAACCGGGGCCTGGTCTGCCATTGAAGCGGGCAAGGCGCCGGTCGCAGGTCGCGTTAAACTCACCAATCTGAAAGGAACGCTCGAACCCAGCGGCATCGGCGCAACACTTGCCGTCTCGGTTGGCAAAGCAATCGTGAATTCCATGCTCGCGGTCGAACTCGATTTTAAGAAATGGCGCTTTTACGAGACCGTCGCACAGTCCGGATATCTGATCCAGATGCTCGACGTGCACCGTGCTGTCGACCGGGACATCGAGAAAATCAGGCGCCAATACGAGATCGCGATCCGCGACTATGAATACCGGCAGAAAATCCTTGACCGGAACACCAGCCTTGAACTGCAACGCACGGTCGACAAAGCCTTTGAAGACGTTGAGGCCACAAACGCGCTCGACCGTTTTGTCGATGTGGAAATCGACCTCCGGTTTTCGCAAACACTCGAACATCCGCCCAGCCTGACATTTGCCGGAACGCAGGCGACGACATTCGAGCGGCTAGATGGCGCGCACCGATCAACGACGTGGCGCACGAAGATGAAGTTCACCAAATCGTTTTTCAGCGATGCGTTAAATGCCGGTGTCGAGACGCTGCCGCTCGAAGTTTCTATCGACAAACGGGAGAATTATACTGCCCTTGATCAAAAGCCGGAGACCCTAGCGCTTCCGAAAGTCTTCAACGAGGACTGGCGATTTTACGAAGCCGGGATCGACCGCAACCACCGGCTGAAGGTCCGCGATATGCTCGATCTTAGCGGCCGCTGGATTATCACCGGCGGCAGCGGCGCGACAAACACCTTCGACCATTACGTCTCCAGCTACACCTTCCGCATTCATCACGACAAAGAAAACCTGGAGATCCGCTATGACGCGATCCCCGACGTGATCCGCGCGCTTTGTAAACATCCGGCGAACAAGACGCTGAGCTGCATCGAGAAGGGCGATCTATTTCTCAAAGCGAAAATAGGAAAAGACAAAACCCCGGACGGTTATGTAAAACTGACGGGCGAGGCCTATCTCGGCCGTCGGGTTAAAGCGTGCGGGTCAGAGAGCGGGACTCCGGTGACAATGGTTGTTGCCAAGAACGAACAGGCGATCGCAGGGTTTCTTCAGGCCGCCTTCGATCCGGCCGCTTATGCAAAACCCTTGACCGCCTGCCCGATAAAACCGACCTCAACGCCTGTCAGCATCCGGCTTCTGGAACCGTCGCAAAACCGGTTCACAATGGTGCGCCGTGGCACGCCCTATGCTGAGAGCATTCTGAAGAACTGGCACACGCTTTTCAGCGGTATGAAAGGCAATCCGAAACAGGCGGCAAGCGGCTTTGCCGGCGGCTTTTCATTCATCGGCACTGGCATGCGCGAGGAAAGACAGGACGGCGGCAACGGCCTTGTTGTTGTCATTCCCCGTCAGGTGACAATGCCGAATGACGGCTCTCAAAGCGCATTCTGGGAAGTGGAAAGTTTCGCTGATGTTGCCGCTGCCGAAAACGTGTCCTTGACCCTCAATGCCGAAGAAACAATCCGGTCCGAAAAGTACGCAAGAGGCGAAATCACAAGCGAACCGGGCTTTGGTCAAACGGCTTTTGAGGCAACAACGGAAGGGGCGAAAGCGCAATTGCGCTCGCTTGGGATCGAAAGCCGTCAGGATCTCGAAAGAGTGCGGGCGCTATTCAAGCAACAGACCGGACAAGATCAGGCAGCCCCAATACCGCCGCCCGGAACTGTCAAGCCGTTCACGCCCGTGGAACCTCCAAAACCGCTGATTGAGCCCTTACCGGCACCTGAACCAATCCCGCTTATCGTCAACCCGCAATAGGGCTTCTCCTCAGCTCCGCTTCGGAATGATGATCAGGTCGACACGGCGATTTTTCTGCCGCCCTTCATCCGTTTCATTCGTCGCGACCGGTCTTGTCTCGCCAAAACCTCGTGTTTCCGACTTCGAAGTTTCAGTGGCACCGCTGGAAACCAGAAAATCCCGAACAGAAGCTGCCCGCTGTTGGGAGAGTTCAAGGTTGTAAGCGTCACTTCCCTTGGAATCCGTATGGCCTTCAACGATCACCTGAGCTCCGGGATACCGATTGAGGGTTTTTGTGACTTTGCCGAGTTCAGCGCGGGCCTCTTCCCGCAAATCCGCAGAATCGAAATCAAAGAGCACATTGCCATCAAGGGTAACGCGCACGGCAGCACCGATTGCACCGACTGCATCAATATCCGCGCCGGAATACTTCCCGGCCTTGCACTTGATGTTGCGGTCGGTAAGCCGGACATATTGGTAGATCGCAGATGGGTCGTCGGTGAATTTCGCGATATCAATCGCGGCTGTCGATCCTGATATCGGACCGATATCAATCCAATCTCTGCCATTCGTAGAAATCGCCAGTTGGGTCGCTTCTACTTCCTTGCCGATTTCGAAAATGTAGAGGTCGGGGCCTTCGATATCGACAAGGGTATTGTTCACGAACCGGACGACTGCCACGCCGCTGCACCCAAGCGAGAGACTGCTGTTGACAGGCTCTCCCAAAATGTTCTCTTGGCGCCGGGCCGCCTCGCTTTTTGGTGCGGGCTTACCGACTTTCACATCGATCACCTGATCCGCGAAAGAGAGTTCGCCTAGCGGGAAAAAGATCTGCCTGCCTTGTCCGTCAATGTAGGTTTTCGCTTCTTGCGCATTGAGGCCGCCAGCAAGTGACGCCGACAACAGCAAGGCAGCAATGTAACCCGTTATGGACGGCTTCGGCATCGAACCACGTTTGGTCTCGTTTCCTGAATGCATTCGCCACGCCCTGCTGAGTTCCACTGCTCTTCTCAGTGTGTTCTTCACAGGTGCAGGTCGGGATCATAAACGGCATTCGAGATCTGTCCATATCGTCGGCGAGCCAGTCAGAGGGCACTGAGGACAAACTCAAAACTGCAGTCATCCCTGAACAAAGACTGCTGCCTTATCGATCAAACAGATGCGAGATCCAGAACTTTGCGATCGTCTTCAGCCGTGCCTGTGTTGACCGTCGTTGCCGGCTCCAACAATACAACCTCGCAGGTATCCGTCAGAGCCACAGGGCAATGCTCGACCCCATGTGGCACGACGATGAACTCGCCTTCTTCCACAACCTCTTCGCGGTCGCGAAACTTCATCAAAAGCCGTCCGCGATGAACGAGGAAGAGTTCATCCTCGCGCTCGTGAAAATGCCATGTGAAGGCGCCCTGAAACTTGGCGAGCTTGATCTGCATCGCGTTGACCTGACCTGCAACGCGCGGCGACCAAGTATCGTCAAAGGTGGCAAACGCGCGATCAAGGCTCTTCTTGCCAAAGGGCGACAGATGCCCGTTGAGGTCGGCGACATCGCGCACAATTGCCGAGAGCTGCGTTTCAAGATCCGCGCTATCAGCCGGATAATCACCGTTGAGCGCCGCTGTCCCGATGGTGAAGCCGGCCGCCCCGGCATCCCGGACCGCCGCAATCCGGTCGGGTTCAGCGATGGAGCCTGCGACAATCACCGGTTTTCCTGCGGCTTCACAGACAGCGCTGATCATCGCCGGAATATCCGGTAGCGGAGACCGGTAGGCCAGCAGATCAAGGCCAGTGACGCCGTCATGAGCGGCAAGTTTCCGCGCGCTTTCTGCGACGTCACCCACGGATCCTTCGAGAACACTCGGATGGCCTACAATCCGGCCGGGGAATGGGTAATATTCCAGCCCCGTTCCTCTAATGATCGGCAAAACATCCTCGACTTCCGTTCCGCCGAGAAGAACATCCACGCCGATCTCGACCGCCGCTCTTGCGGATGTCACTTCGCTTTCCCGGTCGCGGCTTACAACTTCGAGATAGGACGTGGCCCCCTTTGCCTTGATGGTTTCATTGAGTGCCTTCAAGTCCGCCACCGGAAGCCCAATGTCCTTGAAGCCTATATGACGGACACCGAGTGACAGGGCCGTTTCAAGATGGCTCGCCGCGTCAGGGACCGTTTTATCGTCGCGGGTGAGCATGAAGATGAAGCGCAGCCCCATCAGAAAACCTCCTCTGGTTGATGCCGTCTGGCAATCAGGCGGCGAGCGTAATCAATCGCGGTTGACAGGCTTGCGGGATCGGCGATCCCCTTCCCGGCAATATCGAACGCGGTGCCATGGTCCGGCGATGTGCGCACGAAGGGAAGACCCAGCGTGACGTTCACGCCCTTTTCCACGCCGAGATATTTCACAGGAATAAGGCCTTGATCATGATATTGCGCGACGACGACATCGAATTTTCCACGTCGCGCCGCCATAAAGACCGTATCGCCCGGCCACGGCCCGGAAGCGTCAATGCCTTCCGCACACGCTGCTTCAACGGCAGGTGTAATAATCTCGATTTCCTCCTGGCCGAAGAGACCGCCCTCGCCCGCATGGGGATTAAGGCCCGCAACCGCCACGCGGGGCGCATCGATGCCAACGTCGCGACAGGCTTTGTGCGCGAGGCGGATTGCCGACATTTGAGCGTCAAAATC
>JBCDCZ010000054.1:0-19636 GCA_039180865.1 Pseudomonadota bacterium
AGCTGCTTGCTGGCCGTTTGGTGTTCCGGCGTCCGCACCCGCAGTCTCGGGTGACGTGGCGTTATCAGACATTGTTGGGAGTCCCCGGTTTAAGAAATACGCGCGTGCCTACCACGCGATTTAGGCCCATTCAAGAAAGGACGCTGCGCAGATCCTTTGTCATCCCGGCCTATCCCGGGTTTGTTGCGCCATAGTTGCGCTTTCGTGACATGAGTTTTCCAAGGGGCTGGCGTGGAGGATCAGGTTTAACGGGGCTCATCCGGTAACTTGTTCCAGGGAGAGTCCTTTTGCGGCCCCTGTTGCCCTTGATGCGTTGCGTTGTCCGTTTCCCCATAGTCGTCCGCGTCAAGATCGATTGTCGGCCCACCCGCCTTGCCACGTGCCCCCGAGGGGCGCATATCCGGTCCGAGACCGGCGCCTGCGACATTAACAACAACCTTGTCCTTGACCGAACGCCAGATCAAATCTCGGATTTGCGGAACAAACAGGAGAAAGCCAAAAGTGTCGGTGACAAAACCGGGAGTGAGAAGGAGTACACCGGCAACCAGAAGCATGACCCCATGGACCAATTCACGCCCTGGCAGCTCATTTCTTTCCACTTTCGTGCGAATTCGCGTGATCAGGTCAAAACCCTGCAGTCTCAACATAATCGTGCCGATAATGGCGGTTATCAGAATAGCGCCGAGTGTTGGAAAAACACCGATGTACCCGCCCAGAGTAATAAAGACCGCGATTTCAAGGACCGGCACAACCAGTAACAAGAATGGGATCAGGGCAAGCTTCATTTCGTGTTTCCAGATGTGCTATGGCATATTAACCGAAACGGTCGAACGAAAACGGTTTGCGTGACGAATGACGTTGAAAGCGTGAAACATCTCCTCATATAATCATAAGTGCAGGCGAATGTTATCCCGCAGCCGGAAATTGCTTCTGGAAGACGGTTCAGCGCCAAGGCGTGCACTGGTATCTTTGCGGATGATGTGCCATACCTAGCGGTTACGTAATAGATCTGGATGACCACGGTCAGACAACCTGAATTTCAATCAAGCGCGAAACAAGAGCAAACTGTCATGCAATTGGACATTTACACCCTCATCTTCATCGCAATCACCGTTGTGGTTGTGCTGCAGTTGCGCAGTGTTCTCGGAAAGCGCACTGGAAATGAGCGTCCGCCCTTCGACCCATATTCCTCGAAAGAGGAAAGCAAAGTCGAGAAGACGGACACGGCTGATAATGTGGTTACCATGCCACGCAGGCCAGGCGCCCCGGAACCGGTCATCAATCACCAATTGGACGAGGGTGACACTATAACAGCCGTTATTGACAAGCTTGCCCAAAGTGGTACGGCGCTCAACGCCGGACTGAAAGCAATCGCTGAAGTCGATCACTACTTTAACCCGGACGAATTCGTAAAAGGCGCGAATGGTGCTTATGAGTTGATTGTTACGGCTTTTGCGGCCGGCGATCGCAAAACTCTTCGCAATCTTTTGTCCTCCGATGTTTTCGACGGTTTCGATGCGGCGATTGACGAGCGCGAAAAGCGCAAAGAGACGATTGATTTTTCATTCGTTGGTATCAATCGATCTGTCATCTCCGCGGCAGAACTCGTTGGGTCTGCCGCGCGTGTTCGCGTTGACTTTCGCAGTGAGATTATTTCGGCAACAATGGATGAAGAAGGCCGCGTAATCGAAGGCGATCCAAACGCTGTAGACGAAGTGACCGACATCTGGACCTTCGAGCGTGACACGAATTCCGGTGATCCGAACTGGAAGCTGATCGCGACTGAAACACCGGAATAGATCGAGACTACCCATTTCATGCTGAGCAGGCCCGTCAACTTCGATTCGTTGCCGGGCTGGTCGGATGACGATCACGCCTCCGCGATGCATGCGTTCGAGAAAAGCGCGTCCCGTATGCGGCAGATCCCTCACCGAACGCGTTCGCTCGGCCCAAGCGGCGAGTCACTCGCACGAATCGCAAACTGGGCCTATCATCTTGACGAGGGGATCCTCGGCAGCGAAGCGCGCCTGTTCTTTGAGACCCATTTCGTCCCGCGAAAAGTGTTTTCGGACCCTGGCGATCACGCCCGAAGGGGTTTTGTCACCGGCTATTTCGAGCCGGAAGTTGAAGGATCGCGCACCCGGCAGGGGCGTTTCCAGACCCCGCTTCTGCGGCGACCTGATGATCTCGTTGAAGTCGACCGGCTCCCTGCCGGTGTGGCGCTCCCGACGGGCTGGGACGAGACCCTGCGTTTCGCGCGGTTGGTGGAGGGTCGTGTTGAACCCTATTTCGATCGCCCTGCCATTGAGCAAGGGGCCATCGACATTGATCGGCATGCGCTCGTCTATCTTGAAGACCCGATTGACGCGTTCTTCATCCACATCCAGGGCTCTGCACGGATACGATTGCAGGATGGCGAAGTCATACGTGTCGGCTTTGATGGCAAAAGCGGCCATCCCTATTCGGCCATCGGGCGGTTCTTGATAGAGGAAGGGGCGGTTTCCCGTGAGGAAATGTCGATGCGGGCCATTCGCACCTGGCTGACAGACAATCGGTCCCGCCAGTTCGAACTCATGTGGCGGAACCGGTCGTTTATTTTTTTCAGGATGCTTGAAGGGTTATCACCGGATGACGGTCCGGTTGGGGCTGCCGGTGTTCAACTCGTTACCGGGCGAAGCTTGGCAGTGGATAGGATGATACACACCTTCGGTGTACCGATATTTCTGAACGCCGACCTCGATACTCCATTTCGTCGTTTGATGGTCGCCCAGGACACGGGATCTGCCATTATTGGACCTGCGCGTGGGGATATATTCTTTGGTTCTGGAGAGGCTGCGGAAATAGCGGCTGGCGCAATCAAACACGATGCGGACTTTTTCCTTTTGTGGCCGAAAGACGAACCGGTTTAACAAGCGATGGCGTCGAAAAAAACAAGACACCTCACTCCGGATGAGCACAAGTTGTGGCAAAAGGTCACCGAGAATGTGAGCCCGAAACGGGCTTCCACTGGGGATTCCGCGGCATCCGGCATTAAAAAAAAATCTCAGCAGAAGCCGGTGCACCGTGATGATGCGGCCGAGCTAGAAAGACTGAGTGAAGTCAGTAGAAATACTTCATTGGCATACAAACAACTAAATAATGGAATAAAAGGTCTAAAAAATGGTAACAAAACCGCGAATGGTGCCAGTCGTGACTTGATTCCCTTTGACAAAAGACTGAAATCTAAAATCGCGCGGGGACGACAGCCGATCGATGGCACGCTCGATTTGCACGGTCTGCGCCAGCATGACGCTCATCGGGAACTTGTTCGGTTCCTTCGCGGCGCTTATGCAAATGGTTGGAATACACTTCTCGTCATCACGGGAAAAGGGCTGCGCGAAAACCGTGCCGATTGTGCGCCGCTCGTTTCCGATGAACGGGGGGTCTTGCGAAGAAAGGTGCCAATTTGGCTCTCAGAAGCATCTCTGCGTCACATTGTACTTGGTTTTGAACAAGCTGAGCGTCACCATGGCGGAAGCGGTGCCCTATATGTTAGATTACGTAAAAACAAAGCAATAACATAATCCAATCTTATTTGGAATTTGACGTAATAAAAAACAAGGAGAGCAGTACACCGGCTTAGCCTATTTCTTCAATTTATAGGATTACACATGACACCACTTGGCGCTAAATTACGACAATTGCGTAAAGAGAAGAACATTACTCTGAAACAAATGGCAGATGGATTGGACGTTTCGAGCGCTTATCTTTCTGCGTTGGAGCATGGGAAACGCGGCAAACCCTCTTGGCCCATGATTCAACGCATTATCGCCTATTTCAATGTTATCTGGGATGAGGCTGAGGAATTGCAGCGTTTGGCGGAGGTTTCCGATCCACGGGCCGTCGTTGATACAGCCGGTCTCGACCCAAAAGCTACGCGGTTCGCAAACGAATTGTCGCGCAATATCGTGCGCTTGAACGTCACCACGGTGGAAGAGATGGATCGGATTATGAAATCCGACCCAAACTTTTCTGAAACACGCGAATAGCGTTCTTATCGGCCCTCATTACAGCGCTTGCCGTTAATTTCCATCGCAATCGCGCGAAAATTTTTCTATAGAGACGACCGGAAGACGGGCGCCTTGAGGGAGGTTAGCGCTTGATACGCTATTTGAAGACAAGCAAACCGGTTGCTGAGCGTTCCGTGGAGGATCGCAAAGTCCGCGATGTGGTCGAAGCGACATTGCGCGATATCGACGACAATGGTGACAAAGCCGTCCGCGCGCTCTCCGAGAAATTCGATAAGTTCAGTCCCGCAACGTTCAAGCTGACTGCGTCCGAGATCGAGGCGCAAATGAACAGGGTGTCGACCCGGGACATGGAAGACATCCGTTTTGCGCAGGAACAGGTCCGGCGCTTCGCTGACGAGCAGCGCAAGAGCATGCTTGATATTGAGGTCGAAACACGCCCTGGCGTGATCCTCGGCCACAAGCATATCCCGGTACAATCCGTGGGCTGTTATGTTCCCGGCGGCAAATTTCCAATCGTCGCGACCGTGCACATGTCGGTGCTGACTGCGTCGGTTGCTGGCGTACCGCGCATTATCGCCGCAAGTCCTCCGCAAAACGGCGAACCGCATGCCGCGATTGTCGCGTCCATGCACCTTGCAGGTGCCCATGAAATCTATGTCCTTGGCGGAATCCAGGCAATTGGTGCCATGGCGCTCGGAACTGAAACGATTGATCCTGTTCATATGATCGTCGGTCCGGGCAATGCTTTTGTCGCCGAGGCCAAACGCCAACTCTTCGGCAAGGTGGGGATTGATCTTCTCGCAGGCCCGACGGAAACGCTCGTCATCGCAGATCAAACAGTGGATGCGGAGCTTTGCGCAACGGATCTCTTGGGTCAGGCCGAACACGGCTACGATTCACCAGCAGTTTTTCTGACAAATACCGAGACGCTCGCCCGTAACACGATGGCAGAGGTCGACAGGTTGTTGGCAATTCTGCCGACTGCCGAGACAGCGGCAGCCTCGTGGCGGGACTATGGAGAAGTGATCGTCTGCGATACCTATGACGAGATGTTGCAGATGGCCGATGAGATTGCCTCAGAACATGTGCAGGTGATGACGGATCGCGACGATTGGTTCCTCGAAAACATGACCGCCTATGGGGCGCTTTTCTTAGGGGCACGCACGAATGTGGCCAATGGCGACAAGGTAATCGGGACCAACCATACGCTCCCCACACGCAAGGCTGGCCGGTATACCGGCGGTCTTTGGGTCGGTAAGTTTCTGAAAACCCACTCTTACCAGAAGATCCTGACCGATGAGGCGGCAGCCGAGATGGGTGAATATTGCTCCAGACTATGCATGCTGGAAGGCTTTGTTGGCCATGCTGAACAGGCGAATGTCCGGGTCCGCCGGTATGGCGGTCGCAACATACCTTACGGCGAGGCCGCCAGTTCCAGGACAAAATTCGGATGATCGAGTTACCGAGCACGCCTTCATTCCGTCTTGATGGGAAACGTGCGCTTGTGACCGGTGGCTCGCGTGGCATTGGTCTTGGCGGTGCGGCAGCCCTTGCGGAAGCCGGTGCCCATGTCGTGATAGCCGCAAGAACAGGGAGCGATGCCGAAGAAGCGGCCGCTGCAATTCGTGCCGCAGGTCACTCCGCTGAAGGCGTGGCGCTTGATGTGACGGACCTTTCCGCTGTCGCTGGCATTGTTGCGGATGGAGCGCCATTCCAGATCCTGTTTAACAATGCGGGCACCAACAAACCGATGCCATTTGTCGATGTCACGCCGGAGATCTTTGACGAAATCACCAACCTCAATACACGGGCTGCTTTTTTCGTTGCTCAAGCCGTTGCAAAGCGTTTGATTGCTGAAGGGCTGCCAGGTTCGATCATTCACACATCAAGCCAGATGGGGCATGTCGGCGGTATTGATCGCGCAGTCTATTGCCAGACGAAGTTCGGTATAGAAGGTCTCGCCAAGGCGATGGCGCTTGAACTCGCGCCGCACAAGGTCCGGGTAAACTCCATTGCGCCGACCTTCATCCGGACCCCGATGACGCAGCCGACGTTTGACAATCCGGAGCGGCTGAAGTGGATCATGGATAAAATCAAGCTGGGACGAGCCGGCGAGATTGAGGACATCATGGGCGCCGTGGTTTACCTGGCAAGCGACGCATCCGCATTGGTTACGGGAACAAGCCTCGTAATCGACGGCGGCTGGACCGCAGACTGAAGACGATAGCGAAGGACATGAAAAATGATCGATCTCTACACGTGGACGACGCCGAACGGACGCAAAGTCTCAATTCTCCTTGAGGAACTTGGTGTCGAATACACGGCGCATGCGGTTGATATCGGTGCGGATGAACAATTTGCACCCGGCTTCCTGAAAATCAGTCCGAATAACAAGATCCCGGCAATCGTCGATCGTGAGACCGGTATTTCGGTCATGGAGACCGGCGCTATCATGCTTTATCTCGCTGATAAATATAAGAAATTCATGCCGGTTGGTGAGGCTGAGCGTTGGCAGGCAATCGAATGGTTGATGTGGCAAATGGCGGGCTTTGGACCAATGCTCGGTCAAGGCCACCATTTCCTGCACTTCAATCCGGGAAAAGCCCCTTATGCCGAAGAACGCTTCGGTAAGGAAGCAAACCGGCTCTACGGCGTCCTGAACAAGCGGCTCGCCGAGCGGGATTACATTGTTGGAGACTATTCCGTCGTCGATATGGCGTGCTGGCCCTGGGCGTCGCGGTATGAATGGCACGGCGTTGATATCGCGGCCTATCCGAATGTGGCCGAGTGGTATAACCGGATCCGCGAACGACCCGCTGTGCAGCGGGGTTATCAGGTGCCGAAGAATATGGGTGAAATCCCCAAAGCCTGATGGTGTCAATCTGAATACTGGCGTGCCGACCGCAGAATGTCTTCCAGCATGTCGACATCGCCGATCGCATTGGCGAGCATCAGGACGAGACGTGTATTGAGCTTTTGGCTTTCATCGTCGCTTAGTCCCTCATGGGCCGCAATCAGCGCGCTGTAGAATCTGTCGCGATGGTCTAGAAGGCGATCCTCACCGATGCTGAACGTCTCAAGCGCGTTTGTCATTCCGCAGCCTCCCGCTCGGCAATCAGTCCCTTCGCCCGCAACAAGGCATCCTCAATTCCGGCCCTGTTCGTGTCGTCGAAAACGGCGGCCACATGCCCATCCGGACGCAAAAGATAGATGAGATCCTGCCCATAGCGCGCCTTTAAGAGACCGTCTTCATCGCGGTAGTCGCTGTCGCCGCCAATCCGAAGCACATTCACACCGCTCAGTCCGGGCGGTGTGATCGCCCCAACTGCCAAGAGCGTGAATGTATCCTTGATGAGGTCACTCAGAAAGACTGTGCCTTTGGGCCCCTTTAAGGGAGCATCCTTGAAAGCCGAGCCAGTTGCGAGAGGTGCATGGTCTCTTGCTGTCTGAAGTGGAAAGCCCGCAAGAGAGCAGGGGACCGACAGCCGTCCGGAATTGATAAGGGTTCGCGCAAAGGGAAGATCAGCCGCCAGGCGGAGCACTTCGTCGCGAAACGCATTGTCGATTGCAGACTTTGGCGTCATGAAATTGGTCGCACGCGAGGAATTTAGAATGTTTTCTCTCGCCGCATGCTGGCGTTCTTCGTCATAGCTCTCAAGAAGTGCCGGTCCCGCATCTCCCTTGAGGATTGAAGCAAGTTTCCAACCGAGATTGTCCGCATCTTGGATGCCGCCATTGCCGCCACGGGCCCCAAATGGGGATACGACATGGGCGCTGTCGCCGCAAAAGATCATGCGGTTGTGGACGAAGCGCTCAAGCATGGCGCATCGAAACCGGTAAACACTCATCCAGTCGAGGCGGAAGGGCCGGTCTCCCACAATCGCCTTGATACGCGGAATGACTTCAGCCTCATCAGCTTCAGCTTTTGCATCCGCTCCAGGGCCGAGCTGGAGGTCGATCCGGTAGAGATTGTCGGGCTGGCGATGAAGCAGGGCCGATTGACCGTGATGAAAGGGCGGTTTGAACCAGAACCAGCGCTCGGGTACCTCAGTCCCAAACGGACTTTCTTCCATCTCGACATCGATGATGAGGAATTGCTCATCAAATGTCTGGCCCTCAAAAGAAAGACCCATTCGTTTTCTGGTTGGTGAGCGCGCACCATCGCAGGCGACCACGTAGTCCGCTTCAAGGTGATACGCGCCATCAGGTGTTTCGATGTCAAGGCGCACATGATCGCCGCAATCTTCATGCGCGGTTACCTTGTTCTTGAACCGCAAATCGATGAGATCTGGAAAATCTCCGGCCCGTTCTACGAGATATTCTTCGACGTAATATTGCTGGAGATTGATAAAGGCCGGATATTTGTGCCCGGCCTCCGGCAGGAGATCAAAATGATAGACTTCGTCTGCGCCATGGAAGAGCCGCCCTGTCTTCCAGGTCACTCCTTTAGCGAGCATTTTTTCACCGATGCCAAGCCGGTCGAAGATTTCGAGCGTCCTTTTCGCCCAGCAGATCGCCCGGGAGCCAACCGAAACCACGTTGTTGTCATCGAGAACGACGGAAGGAACGCCCTTTTGGGCAAGGTCGATCGCAAGGGCAAGGCCAATTGGCCCCGCGCCGATGATCGCCGCTTTGTGCCGGCTTTCCTCTCCGTCCAGGCCCTTCGGCCGGACATAGTCGAATGGTTGGTAGTGATAAGCTGGCATTATCCTCTCCGTTTGTCCCCGCTCATGGCGAACAGGTGCCAAACGTCCTCCTAGCCCTGAAGGGCTTCCCACATTTCAATGTCGCGCGTGTCGGTCCAGATCCGCGGATGATAAATTCCACGCGCCTCGTCATAGGCGCGAGCGACGTTGAACGGCAGGCAATGCTCGTAAATCGCGTAGTCCTGAAATTTCGGATCGCATTCTTCCCGCACGGCTTCGAACGCCTGTTTGAGCGAACCACCGCGTGCAGCTACTGCTGCCGCCGGACGATAGGTGCTTGCGACAAAATCCTTTGTGTTATCGAGCGCCGCATTCACCATTTCTGAGCCCACGAGAGCATCGCCTCGACCGGGTGCAATCGCTGCTGGCGCGAAGTCGCGGATCTGTTCAAGGGTCGTACCCCATTCCGTCAGATAACCGTCACCGCAATAACAGGCTGAATGATACTCGACGATGTCACCGGTGAACATGACGTTTTCATCTGGTACGTGAATGACGATGTCACCGGCCGTATGGGCGCGGCCGATCTGCATGAGATCGACCCTGCGCTCTCCCAGAAAGATCGACATTTTGCCGTTGAAGGTGGTGGTCGGCCACGTAAGCCCTGGGATTTCGTCATGGCCTTCGAAAAGGCGCGGGAAACGCTGGAATTCGGAGGCCCAGTCTTCCTTTCCGCGTTCTGCCACCATACCGCGTGCCGCCTCAGACATCACGATCTGGCCGGCCCCGTAAGCCGAAGCCCCGAGAACCCGGACGGCGTGATAATGGGTAAGAACCAGGTGCGTGATGGGTTTGTCTGTGACGGAACGCACGTTCTCGATCACCTTGCGTGCAAGCCGCGGTGTCGCCTGAGCTTCGACGATCATGACGCTATCGTCGCCGATGATGACGCCGGAATTTGGGTCGCCTTCAGCCGTAAACGCATAGAGCCCGTTGCCGATTTCGGAGAAGCTGATTGCCTTCTCCGCCATGTCACCTTGCGAGGCGAACGCTTTTGCCATGCGAGATTGTCCTTTCGGTCTTAAGACCAATCGCCTTCCGGCGTGCCGTTGAAACGTTTCTTTAGCCCGTCCCAACAATCCTGATAGTCGTCCTGAAGAGGCGCTGTGTTCGCTGCAAAGGGCGTCAGATGCTGGGGAAAGCGCGTTTCGAACATGAAAGACATGGTGTTATCGAGTTTCGATGGTCCAAGATCTGCCCGTGATGCGCCTTCAAAAGCGGGCCCATCCGGTCCGTGCGGAAGCATCATGTTATGCAGGCTCATTCCGCCTGGC
Source organism: Pseudomonadota bacterium (assembly GCA_039180865.1). GTDB lineage: Bacteria > Pseudomonadota > Alphaproteobacteria > Rhizobiales > JACESI01 > JBCDCU01. The sequence goes on from JBCDCZ010000054.1 coordinate 9,991, forward strand.
ATAAATCCTTTAGGCTTGGCATCATAGATCCCGTAAATATTGCCCATCAGCTCTGACATGATGTTCTTGTGATACCAGGGTGGGCGAAATGTGTTTTCAGCCACCATCCAGCGCTCGCGGAACAAGACGAAGTCGATGTTGGCGGTGCCTTCAACTCCCGAGGGCGCGGTCAGGACGGTGAAGATTGACGGATCGGGGTGATCGAACAGGATTGCGCCGACCGGCGAGAATGTCCTGAGGTCATATTTACAAGCCGCATAATTGCCATGCCAGGCAACCACATCGAGCGGCGAGTGGCCGATTTCGGTCACATGAAAATGGCCGCACCACTTAACGATAACCCGCGAAGGTATTTCGCGATCCTCAAAAGCAGCGATCGGGGTCTTGAAGTCACGCGGATTAGCGAGACAATTTGCACCGATCGGGCCACGGCCTGGAAGATCGAATTTCTGTCCGTAATTCTCGCAAACAAAACCGCGCGCCGGCCCTTCGATGACATCGACGGAAAACACCATGCCGCGCGGCAGAATGGCAATTTCCTTTGGTTCGAGATCGATGACACCGAGTTCCGTGCGAAACCGCAGTCGTCCTTCCTGAGGGACGACAAGGAGTTCGCTGTCTGCAGAATAGAAGTAATCGTCCTCCATCGACGCATTGGCAAGATAGATATGCGCGGCCATGCCGACCTGTGTGTTCACATCGCCCGCGGTCGTCATTGTCCGCATTCCAGTCAGGAAATTGAGCTCATCACCAGTGTGAGGCACCGGGTCCCAGCGGTATTGACCGAGCGAAATGATATCGGGGTCGATGTCCGGCGCCGAGTGCCAATAGGGCATTTCGATCTTAGAAAATCGAGACGCGTGCTTCACTGATGGACGAATGCGATAACACCATGTGCGCTCGTTTTGACCGCGCGGCGCCGTGAAGGGCGTGCCTGACAGTTGTTCAGCATAAAGGCCATAAGCGCAGCGTTGTGGCGAGTTCATCCCTTGAGGCAGCGCACCCGGCAGAGCCTCTGTCTCAAAATCGTTACCAAAACCAGGCATATAGTTCTTCGCGGTGGAAATTGAGTCCGATGCATTCGCAACTATATTAGCTGTGGTTTGCTCGTTCACGCTCGTCTCCTCCCAAAAGCGGCATGCCCCGCCGGGCAAGTGCTAACAGTCACTTTTGTAACTAACAAGAGGCTTTTGCGAAATTTCATGGCTGACAAGAATGCCTTCGATGTTGAGAGTTTTCTTCCCTATCTTCTGACGCAGGCGGCGGAAGAAACAAGCTTGTCTTTCCAGAAGGAATATAAGGGCCGCTATGGTATGTTGCGGACCGAATGGCGGGTCCTTTTCCATCTCGGCAATTACGGTGTGATGACCGCGCAGGAGATCGGTGCGCGGTCAAAAGTCCACAAGACAAAGATCAGCCGGGCGGTTCAAAAACTAGCGGAAAAAAGGTTCCTGGTCCGTAAGACCGACAAGGATGACAGGCGTCGCGAGCTGCTCGAACTGACCGTGAGCGGTAAAGAAGCCTTTAAATATCTTCGCAAGGCGGCACAGCGGCACGATGAAAAGCTGATTGAGGAAATGACCAAAAAAGAAGAGAAGGTCTTGCGGCGCGCCCTTCAAAAACTTGCCGGGTTGCCCCATCGGCCTGACAAGTGATCCGACAACGTGCCCTTGAAAGGCGCTTTCTATTTCGGCTCCCGTGATTTATCCCTTCCTGTCGGAGGAAGGAATAATGAACCGCATTCACGAACTGCTTGACCGGTGGGCAGAAACCGCCCGCGACCGGCCCGCCATCCTCGAGGATGACGGCAGCGCCCATACGTATGGAGCATTCGGTGAAGCCTCGGTCGATGCTGCAAAGTGTCTTGCCGAAGCCGGGGTCGGTGGCGGGGACAGGGTTGCTGTGATCGGTGAAAACTCGCTCGCCCTTGCAAGTTTTCTCCTTGCGGCAAGCCGTCTTGATGCCTGGGTTATCCCGATTAACGCCCGCATGTCATTAAACGAGATTGCCAAGGTCGCTGATCATGCCTCAGCCAGTGCGCTTGTCTTTACGCACCGTGTGTCAGAAGCGGCGGCAGCTCATGCCGCCGCGATGGGCGCGGTGGAAAGAACGGGTGCCTTTGGATCTGTGATGATTGCCGGGAATCGGGATGGTTCGCCCGAGGAGGTTTTTCAAAGCCCGCTCGAACAGGTCGCCGCCATGATCTACACGACCGGCACGACAGGCGATCCGAAAGGGGTTATGCTGACCCACGAGAACTTGCTGTATTCTTCTCGGGTCTCAATGGAAATCCGCGGTATGAGCAATGAGGACACAATATTAAGTGTGATCCCGATGACCCATATCTTTGGCTTTTCCTCCGCGTTTCTCGCAGCGGTCAGGGCCGGTGCGCACATAAGGTTTATGCCTCGATTCGACCCGGAAAAAGTCTTTGCCGCACTCCAGGACGGGGTGAGCGTGATGCCGGCGGTTCCGCAGATTTATGCGCTCTTAATGTCTTACGCGGAAAAGCAGGGTTGGGAGACGGCACCTGCGCCAAGGCTTCGCTATATCTCATCGGGTGGTGCACCACTCGACTATGAATGGAAGCGCAAGGTCGAAGCGTTTTTCGGAATGACCCTGCACAATGGTTACGGTATGACGGAAGCAGGACCCGGTATGTGCGCAACACGGGTCGGTCAGGAACGCACTGATATCGCCTGCGGTCCACCGCTGGATGGACAGGAGGTTCGTCTTGTTCCGCCACCTGGACAAAGTGAATGCGAGGACGGTGTCGGCGAGATCACGGTAAGCGGTCCGAACATCATGAAGGGCTACTATAAGAACCCCGGGGAAACGGCGAAGGCACTCGACGAAGAAGGCTACCTTCATACTGGTGACCTGGGTCGTTTTACCGAAGACGGCGCTTTGATGGTCGTTGGTCGTTGCAAGGAACTCATCATCCGATCGGGTTTTAATGTTTATCCGCCCGAGGTGGAAGCAGCGATCACAAAACACCCTGATGTGGCGATTTCGGCCGTCATCGGCCGACGTGAGAACGACGGTAATGAAGAAGTACTGGCCTTTGTGCAGCCAGCGGAAGGGCGGAGCGTTACAGCCGATGTGCTCAAAGACCATCTGAAACCGCTTCTTGCACCCTATAAGCGGCCTGGCCGGTATGTGATCGCGGATGTTCTGCCTGCCGCATCCACCGGGAAAATATTGAAACATAAGCTTCTTGAAACCTTCGCGGATGAAGTGAAAGACCCAAGTAATTAGGAGGAACCCAATGCTTGACGCCTACATTTACGATGGGGTTCGCTCGCCTTTTGGGCGCCATGCGGGCGCTCTTTCCGGTGTGCGGCCCGACGATCTATTGGCATCGGTTCTGAAAGGCCTCGTTGACCGGAACCCGTTTCCGGCGGAAGCGTATGAGGATGTGATTGCCGGATGCGTTACGCAGGCCGCGGAAGACAGCCGGAATGTCGCGCGGTTTTCGTCACTTATTGCCGGATTGCCGATCGAGCTTGGCGGGCTCACGGTCAACAGGCTGTGCGGGTCCGGGCTATCGGCGGTTCTCGATGCCGCGCGGTGCGTCACTGTCAAAGAGGCGGATCTTTACCTCGCCGGGGGCGTGGAGAGCATGAGCCGTGCTCCGTTTGTAATGGCGAAATCCGAAACACCCTTCCAGCGCTCGTTTCAGATGTATGACACGACGATCGGTTCGCGTTTTCCAAATCCCGCAGTCGCAGAGCAATATGGCGTCGAATCGATGCCGGAAACCGGCGACAATGTCGCCAAGGATTTCCAGATCACACGCGATGAGGCGGATAGCTTCGCCTATAACTCCCAGCAGCGCTATGAAGCCGCCCGCGCAGATGGGTTCTTTGACGAGGAGATCCTGCCTGTTGATGTCCCTCAGGGTCGCAAGAAACCACCGCTTACAATCAGCACCGATGAGCATCCACGCCCTGAAACGAGCCTTGAGAAAATGCAAAGCTTGCGGCCGCTCTTTGAGGGTGGTGTCGTGACTGCTGCGAATGCGTCCGGCGTGAATGACGGTGCAGGTGCCCTTATTGTCGGATCGGGAGAGGCGGGTGAGACCCATGGCGCAAAACCGCGTGCCAGGATCCTGGCCGGGGCAATTGCGGGTGTACCACCCCGGATTATGGGCGTTGGCCCTGCCTATGCGATCCCGAAAGCGCTTGATCGTACTGGCTTGTCATTGGCAGATATGGATCTCATCGAGATCAATGAAGCGTTTGCCTCCCAGGTGATTGGCTGCTTGCGGATCCTTGGGCTTTCGGCCGATGATGAGAGGCTCAACCCAAACGGGGGCGCGATTGCGGTCGGTCATCCGCTTGGCGCTTCCGGTGCGCGGATTGCACTGACTGGCTTGAGGCAGCTTGAGCGCACCGGTGGACGGTATGCTGTCCTGTCAATGTGCATCGGTGTCGGTCAGGGGATTGCGATGGTGATTGAGCGTCTTGATGCTTGAATCAGACGCCTCGGCCTCAGCGTCCTATTTCTGGGTGACTGAGAGTTCCTGAAAGAGACGCCCGAATTCTTCTTCTGACAGGAATCTGTTGCGGTCGAGTTGGGTGTCTTTTTGCTTTGTATTCCCGGCGTTACCGCGTCGGAATCGATCGATCGATTCTCTAACCGTGGACCTCACCTTGATCTGCTGCTCAAGCTCGAACTCAAGAACCTTGAAGTCAGCGATTGCCGGGAGGGTTGAAAGAGAGCTTGCCGAGAGCGCAAAGCCGAAAAGCACCGCAGTACGAATTGTCTTTCCCATAATGTTCAACCTCATTCTTTGCGTTGCTGTAGTGGCAGCAAGTGACCGGCACTTTTGAAATGCGGTCTTGTTCGCGGATAACAAGACCTACTCTTGTCTCATATGTTCAAGACTGGCGGAGCCGACATGTCTTGGTTGTGACGAAAGCGTGAAAGACGCGGTGACAGCACGATGATCAGATCCGAAAAACGGCCCCACCCTGTAATCTGTGAGTTTGAGGCCTTCACTGAAAAAGATATGATCAATGGGCAACCCGAGGATGGGAAGATCGGTGATCCATGTCGATTCCAGACGGGGATCGCCAGCCCGAGTCCCAGGGATAAGATCGAAACTCGGCGTCCAGGGTGTCGTGTTAAAATCCCCAAGAAGAACATAGGGCTTGGTCTGCGATACGACCTCGGACGCCAGCCTCAATTTTATGTTCCGTCGCGCGAAGCCTCTGGGCCTGAGCGGATTTGCCGGATGTACGGCGACGATCTGGACCAGCTTGCCGGCAATGCGGAAGTCTGCATCAATGATGCCGCGCCAGCCGCTGACGGTCTCGGCATGGATTTCCAGGCGTTCGGGTGCCTGCTTTGCAAGAAGCGCCATGCGCTTCGACAAGAGCGGGAACCGGTCCGTACGGAAAATCATCCGACAATAGGGATAGGTAGTATTGACGGCGTTGAGATCGGAACATTTGGCCTCGGTCATGTCGACGAGTACGAGCAATTCCGGCGCGTCGTCTCCAAGGCTGTCCAAGAAGCGATGGACCGCGCTCTCGCTCATCAGCACATTGGCGGACATGACAGAGAAGTCCCCGTCGCCTTGGTTTTCGACCACTGAATAGCGGTCGAATGCGAGGACCGGAGCGGAAAGCCACAGTGCGAGACCCGCAGCGACGAAGGCTGAAAAAGGGCGGCGGTAGAAGGCGTTGATCAAACACAAGATGACCCCGGCCAAAGCCAAATGGGGTGCAAAGTTTGCGGCAAGTTCGCTTGGCCACAAAATGGCTTCGGGAAGAAACGGCGCAAGCGCAGCCAGTCCGGCGAGGACGAAGTAACCGGGCTTGATGTAGCGCGTTATCGAGAAAAAGCCTTTACGCTGATCACGGGTCGTGATGACGGACATCTGTCGTTCAACCGGTCTTGCGGAAAATACCGGACGCGGTGGCAATAACTTTCCCGTCCTGATTACAAAGCGCGCCTTGAACATATTTGACCGACCGCCCGCCGCCGACCGTAGTGGCGCTCGCAAGAAGATCATCACCCTTTTTGCCAGCGGCAATAAAGTTTGTGGTCAGCGAAACGGTGACCATGAAGGTGTCTTTATCCGGTTTAGGAACCAGGTTGGCTTCGTATCCGCAGGCGACGTCAAGGAGCGTTGCCATGATCCCTCCGTGCAGTGTTTCCGCGCGATTGAGATGCTTGTCTTCAACTGTCAACCTGACTTCGATCTTTCCCTCGATAAAGTCGGCTGAATAGCCGATGAGGTCTTGGGTTCCTGATTCCGTCATGGGCCTGATCGCTTAAGTCTCAGGCCGCGTTGCGTGAAAGGCTGATGGCACGCTCCATATGATGGTCGGCGTCTCCCAGAACATGATCAATCATGACAATGCGCTTCGCATAATGGCCAAGGGCGTATTCCCAGGTCATGGCGATACCGCCATGCAACTGAATACTCTCTTCAGCGACCATGCGTCCGATTGTGCCGGTGAGGTTCTTGGCAGCACTTAAAGCCCATTCCCGGCTCACATAATCGCCATCGAAGCGATCGGCGGCATTGATGACGGAAGAACGCATCTGCTCGATTTCCATCATCATGTCGGCCATACGATGCTGAAGCGCTTGAAAGGTTCCGATCGGACGGCCGAACTGGGTCCGGGTTTTGAGATAATCGAGGGTCATCTTTGACGCGACATCCATCGCGCCGAGGGCTTCTGCAGAAAGGGCTAAAACTCCAGCACCCATGATCTTTTCAATAACCGGATAGGCATCTTCGGCAGCGCCTTCCAGAACCTCGCCTTCGACATTGGTCAAGGTGAGTTCCGCGGCATGGAGCCCGTCGACAGTCGGGTATCCGCGGATCAAAAGCCCTTCTGCATTCTTATCGACGAGATAAAGCGACAATCCGGTGCGATCGTCATGGTCTCCGGAATGCCGCGCTGAAACGATTATGTGGTCCGCCGCATCACCGTTGATAACAACCGCTTTGTTGCCGGTAAGTCTGGAATTCGAACCCACCGCTTCGGCGGTCGTGCGCACATGGGAGAGTTCGTAACGTCCGTCGGGCTCCCCGTGGGCGAACGCGATCAGGGTCTCACCGGAAATTACACTCTCAAGCCGCGCCTTTTGCGCTTCGCTACCAGCTTCCTGAAGGGCAGTTCCTGCGAGAAGCGTTGCAAGGAAGGGTTCTACCACCAGACCACGTCCGAGCTCCTGGAAGATGACGGTAAGGTCGAAACCCGCGCCGCCAAATCCCCCGACCTCTTCGCGAAAAAGCGCTCCAATAAGGCCAAGTTCGGCGAATTGTGCCCACATGTCGCGGGAGAAGCCGAATTCGCTTTCTGCGTGGTTGTGCCGGACGTCGATCGGGTAGGCGTTGGCGATCATCTTGGCGGTCTGATCTGCGATCATCCGCCGTTCTTCGGTATGGGTGAAATCCATGCGTTAGCCTCCCATCGTCAGCTTGGTGATGATATTGCGCTGGATTTCGTTCGATCCGCCGTAGATCGACATCTTCCGATTGTTGAAATATTGCGAGGCGACGGGATTGGCATAGCCCGGCCCCACGGGCTCGACATTGCTTCCGGCTTCAAGAGCCTCCGAAATGAACGGAATGGCGTAAGGGCCGAGCGCTTCACGGGTTAGATCGTTAATCCGTTGGCGGATAACGGTTCCTTTGATTTTTAGCATTGACGTCTGGGCGCTTACATCCTGACCGGTCTCGGCCGCCGAGATGGCTCGAAGATTCGAAGTGCGCATGGCGTCGAGCTGGAACTCAACCTCCATGATCTTCGAAGCAAAAACGGGATCGTCGATCAAAGGTCGCCCCGCTTTACGCTGTTTGCTGGCAACGGTCTTGAGATTATCGAGGGCCTTCAGTGAAAAGCCGACCCCTGCGATATTGGTCCGCTCATGGGAGAGCAGATACTTCGCATAGGTCCAGCCTTTGTTTTCTTCGCCGACAAGGTTTTCTGTCGGAACCCGCGCATTGTCGAAGAAGACTTCGTTCACCTCGTGCTCGCCGTCGAGGAGGATGATCGGGCGGATTTCGACGCCCGGCGTGTCCATATCGATTAAGAGAAAGGAGATGCCCTCCTGCGGCTTGCCATCAGATTTTGTCCGTACCAGGCAGAAAATCTTGTTCGCGTGCTGACCGAGTGTCGTCCAGGTCTTCTGCCCGTTAACGACATAATGGCTTCCATCACGTTCCGCGCGTGTTTTGAGTGATGCGAGATCGGATCCGGCACCCGGCTCCGAATATCCCTGACACCACCAGTCGGTTCCATTGAGGATCCGCGGAAGATAGAAATCCTGCTGGGATTTGCTGCCGAAAGCCATTAGTACGGGGCCAAGCATGGCAACGCCGAACGGCACGATCCGCGGCCCACCCGCACGCACATATTCCTCCTCGAAAATATGACGCTGGGCCGGTGACCAATCCTGTCCTCCGAATTCCTTCGGCCAGCTCCCGGCATACCAGCCCTTGCGATTGAGAATGGCGTGCCAGGTATCGTGGTCTTCTTTCGAAAGCCTTTTTCCTTTGCGGGTCTTCTCGGTGATCGATGCAGGAAGTTCAGCCTTAAGGTAGCCTCTGACCTCGTCGCGAAAGGCAAGGTCGTCTTCGGAATATTTGAGATCCATGGATCACTCCCCCTCTTTGTCTCCGGATGATCCGGTCCGCCTCCTCCGCGGATCCGATCAGCAATCAGTCGTCGTTCAGGCTCGCAAAGGTCCTGCCGCTCGCGGCAAGATCCCGCAACAAAGACGCCGGTTGCCAGAAAAAAGCGTCCTCGTCAGCATAAGATTCAATGCGCTCAAGGATGGTCTTTGGCCCTTCCAGGTCGGCATAGAGCGTTGGTCCGCCCCGAAACCGCGGAAAGCCATATCCGTAAAGCAAGGTCACGTCGATATCAGAAGGTCGCAGTGCGATCTTTTCTTCGATAACCCGTGTCGCTTCATTGACCATCGCCGCCATATACCGCTCGACGATCTCATCGGATGTGAAGCTGCGCGGTGCGATCGCATTGGCCGTTCGCTCGGCATCAATAATGGCAAGCACCTCATCGTCGGGAACACCTTTCGGATTGCCCTGATCATATCGGTAGAGCCCGCGGCCCGTTTTGCGTCCGAAGTGCCCCTGTTCGCAAATCTGATCCAGGATCGCCACATAGCGTTCCCGTGCATCCCGGTTCGGGGCCTTGCGCTTGCGCGTCGCCCAACCGATATCAAGCCCTGCCAAATCTGCAACCTGATACGGGCCCATCGGAAAGCCGAACGCGCGGACTGCGTCGTCAATCTCATAAGGGGAGGCGCCATCGAGCATCAAGTAGTCTGCCGCCTGACGGTACCGGGCAAGAATGCGGTTTCCTATGAAGCCGTCGCAGACACCGGACCTTACTGCAACTTTGCGCAATGTTTTCGCAAGTTTAAAACCGGTTGCCGTAACATCTGGATCGGTTTGATCGGCGACCACAATCTCCAGGAGTTTCATAATGTGCGCCGGCGAGAAGAAGTGAAGGCCGATGACCGCTTCTGGACGCGCCGTTGCGCCGGCAATTTCGTTGATATCGAGATAGCTGGTGTTGGACGCAAGAATGGCACCCGGTTTCATCGCCCGGTCCAATTCCGCGAAGACGGTCTTCTTGACGTCCATGTCTTCAAAAAC
>JBCDCZ010000055.1:0-19510 GCA_039180865.1 Pseudomonadota bacterium
GGTTGTGCTTGCCGCTGTTGATGCCAGCCTTCGCTGGACAGCCATGCAGTTCTCGTTCGGTCCTGATCTTGCTCAAGTGAATTACGATCTTCGCCTTCGGCTTGGCGAGCAATTGCGGCTCATGCCACTGCAAAAGCTCTCACAACGCCGGGCCGGCGATCTCGGCGCTGTCCTGTCATCGAGCGTCGAAGACGGCATTGCGCCCTTCGGATCGTTGAGCGGCGTCATCATAAGGATTATTGTGGTGCCGTTGGTCGCGATTGCGGCAACATTTGCAATCGACTGGCGCCTCGCTGTAGCGATGATCGTTCTCGTGGTGCTTGCATTCCCCGTCTATTACTGGCGCCGCAAAGGCGCGGGGCATGGCATGCACGGTATGGCTAAGGCCCATGCAGACACAGAAGCCGACATCATCGAATACATCCAGGGGCTTCCCGTGCTACGCGCCACATCCCAGACGGGCAAACAGGCCGTCAAATTACAGGCCGCGTTCACCAATCTGCGCGAACTACAGAAGAAGGGCTCCATCAAAGCGCTATGGCCCTCACTTACATTCAGTTCGCTGACAGAAATCGGCCTGATGGGTCTTCTTGGATTCAGTGTTTATCTCGTCCTTAACGGTGACGTGGCCGTTGCGCCGCTTGCCGCGCTCCTCGTTATCGCGACACGCTTTTCAGAGCCGCTTTCCCTGTTTGCAAGCCTGACGGTTGTATTCGATTTCATGGAGGCCGGGCTTCGCCGGATCGATGAGTTGCTGGCTGTCGACCCGTTGAAGGTGCATGAAGCGGCGAATCTGGACGAAACCTTCGATATTCGTTTTGACAACGTGACCTTTGAATATCATGAGGCCGCCGGAAACGATAACGCCGCGCTCAGAACGTGCTCTTTTTCACTGCCGCAAGGATCGCTCACCGCTCTGGTCGGGCCGTCGGGCTCCGGAAAGACAACCATTACGCGTCTCATCATGCGCTACGATGACCCGCAATCGGGAAGCGTTGAGGTCGGCGGCGTCGATATCCGCAACCTTCAGCCGGACGATTTGATGAAGCACATCTCGGTGGTGTTTCAGGACGTCTACCTTTTCAATGAGAGCATTCTGGAAAACATCCGCATGGGTGATCCGGATGCGAGCGATGAAGAAGTGAAAGAGGCCGCGAAGAAAGCGAATTGCCACGAATTCGTTTCACGCCTGCCCGACGGCTACGCGACTAATGTCGGCGATATCGGAGGAAGCCTGTCCGGCGGTGAGCGCCAGAGAATATCCATTGCGCGCGCAATATTGAAGGACGCGCCCATCGTCATATTGGATGAGCCGACCGCTGCATTGGATACGGAAAGCGAAGTTGCCGTCCAACGTGCCATTGATACGCTGGTTAAAGACCGGACTGTGATCGTGATTGCGCACCGGCTTTCGACGATTGTCGGCGCCAACCAGATCCTGGTTCTCGACAAGGGTGAACTCGTTGAACAAGGCGATCACGAGACACTTCTTTCTGGCAGCGGCCGGTACAAGGCCATGTGGGACGCGCAGCAAAGCACCAAATCCTGGCACTAGAGGTCTGATTTCATGTCTGAAAACGCCGTGAAACCCATGAGCGAAAAACTGAAGAGGATGGCTGCAATAATCGTCATGATTGCGATCATGGCGGCCGTCTTCTGGAACAGCGACGCGATAAGCTGGCACGAATTTGTTTGGCTCGGTCTGTTCTTTGGCATGTCACTCATTCGAGCGCCTTTCGGGATGCAGAACCGGCAGAATAAGGTGACGGTCAGCGAAAACCATCTATGGGAAAAGCTGCTGCTTCTCGGCATGTTTTTGAGTATGGGCCTCGTGCCCTTGATCTATCTCGCAACCAAGCAAACGAACGCCGATGTCTTCGGTTTCGCCGATTACACTTTGCCGGATTTTGCATCCTGGATCGGGGCGGCGTTGATATTGCCGTTCTTGTATCTTTTCTGGCGCTCGCATTCTGATCTCGGGCGCAATTGGAGCGCCAAACTCGAAATCCATTCAGAGCAAACGCTGGTCACCAACGGCATTTACAAGTTTGTCCGCCATCCGATGTATCTGGCGCTCTGGCTTGCTGTAATCGCCCAGGCCCTTCTCATCCATAATTGGATCGCCGGATTTTTGGTGGTCGTTATCTTCTTCGCGATGTACCTCTCGCGCATTCAGCAAGAGGAAACCATGATGCGCACACAATTCGGCCCGGACTATGATGCGTATGCTCAGCAAACCGGCCGTATTTTCCCAAAACTCTTCTAGGCCTGCCATTCACCGAGCCATAGGTAGAGTGTCCAATTATGATGCAGTTTCAACAAGTTGCAGTTCAGCAACAAAGGCCATTGATTACATCATTAAACTTGACTGGAATTGTCAGGTTTAATTAGCTGTCTGTTGTGGAAGGTGTGGAAATTGACCGGCCTGCATGGCAGTCTGTTACTTGCAGAGCCCAATTTCTCACGTTATCCGTAATAGTATAACGTAACGATGCGGGGGCGCGCAATGGCTGATGGCTCGGTCGAGTTTCATAAAAAGACAATCTATACATTTGCCTTGGCCACGACGTTTTTGTGGCCCGTTTCGGCGTTTCCGCAAGGTGTGGGTGAAACGACCGTTTTGGATGAGGTCCTGATCGAAGGTGACAAAATCGGACGCACCTTTGATGAAATCGTGCCATCGATTGTTGTCTTCACCGAAGAAGACCTTGAACGACCGGATCTGCCGACAGTATTCTCGGTGATCAATTCATCTCCGAATGTGATTGCCGATGAGGATGGCACCCTGCCGACCGTGCGCGGCATCAGCAGCACGGTGAATACGAACCAGGTGCTTGGATCTGGCGTCTTACCGCGTGTTCCGATCCTTGTTGACAATGTTGCAACGGGTGCTGCTCAAAGTAGCGGCTTGTTGAGCAACACTGCATGGGATGTCAGCACAGTTGAAGTCGCAAAAGGCCCTCAGGCGACATCCACCGGGCAAAATGCGTTCTCGGGCGCGATCAGAATTTTCACGAATGATCCGGTTTTTGAGCCGGAGTACAAGTTCCGTGTCGGAGGTCAGACCTTCCGCAACGAATTCAATGGTGCGTTCGTCGCCAATCAGCCGTTTTTCGACGATCAGGTCGCGATCAGGGTCGCTGGTCAGATCAGAGACAGCGATACGGTCGTTTTCGTTGATGACCCTCTGGTCACCGCGCTCGATCCAAACGAGTTAAGGTTCCAGGATATACGGTCCAAAATCAGGTATGTGCCGGATCAGGCGCCTGAGCTCGATCTCCAGTTCACGTATGAAGTCAACGATACGCGCGATCATTTCGCTCCGATTGTCGAGCCCGCTGTCCTTGATCCGTTCCTAGGAACGGTCATCACACCTGCAAACGGTCCGGACGAACGATTCATCAATTCATTCCAGACAAACAGCGCCATCGATCTGACGCTGAGGCAGCGCTTCATCGGCGAAGGCAGCTATGAATTCAATGATCGAACCAAACTGTTCCTGCGCGCCTCTCGATCGACAACGGACCTTGAGAACCCGTTCCTCGGTACACCATTGCCAGGTTTCCGTCCCTTCGGCTCTTTGCTCTTTGATGAAGTCGAGAATGAATTCGAAGCCTATTTGCAGTTCGGGTTTAGCGATATCATCACCAAAGGTGTGATCGGTGTGCTGCATACACGATCGGACGAGACTGTCGATACGGACCCGTCACCGGTGGCGGCACTTGATCCTTTCCTGATCGATGTTGTCGGCGATGCGGTGACGACCGGTGTCTATGGCGAGGTAGAGGTCAATGTCGGAAAACCGATCAATCTCGATGGTCTGACACTGATTGCAGGTGCGCGTGTCGAGTTTGACGAGCGGAGCCGGAGCGTTTTCGCGGATACATTTTTGCAATCCTCAGCGACGTTTGAAGAAACGGCCTTTCTTCCAAAAGTCGGGCTGAAGTACGAGTTCGATCAGGGAACGGAGATTGGCTACACCTATAGCACGGCCTTCAGACCGGCTGGTTTGGAAGTAGATCTCGTGTCAGGTTTTCTGTTTCCCGTGGGCTCAAGCGGTTTCCTCGGCATCGCAGAATTCGAACGCGAGGATCTGACGAACCATGAAGCCTACATCAAGACTTCAGTCCTCGATGACCAATTGAAGCTTTCTGCAACAGGTTTCTTCTACAATTACGAAGACGCGCAAGTCGTTGGCGCCTCGCCTACCCCAAGTGCCTTTGCCGCATTCGGTTTCGCCCTTACAGGCAACGTGCCAGAAGCCAGAGGTCTGGGCCTGGAATTGGCCGCCGATTTCATTCACGATAGCGGGTTCAGTGCAAGTGGAAGCATTGGTCTTTTGGACACAGAAATCACGGATGCGGGTGACTTCCTGCCGACCGTCGCCGGCGTCAACCTCGACAGCCTGCCAAACACCGCCGAATTCTCGGCAAATTTTGGCGTGAACTATGCCCATGATGCGGGTTGGAATGTCGGGGTGAACGTTCGGCATGTTGGTGACATCCAAAGCCTTCCGAACAGTACGGTTTTACCCTCCTACACCGTTGTCGATCTGCGGGGCGGGTATGAGTTTGATGGACCAAAGGGGACAAATTTCCGCCTTGATGCGGCAGTCAGCAATCTGTTTGGTGCCGATTTCTTCGTAGAGAATACGGAAACACCGATTGGGCCCGGTCAGCAGACCGCGGCCCGAGACAGGAGCTTCGCAATCCAGCTCACGGGCAAATTCTAGGTATCGGTTCGGTTGAATGCGGCCATTTCATTGCATTTTTCTTTTTGTGCTATGCGTCAGCCAGTTTATGCCGCTTGCCTTCTGTGTGATGGCCATGCCGACAATTCTGATCAGCCAGGGCGTACCCCTTGAGCAGATCAGCCTGATTTATCTCACCGGCATCATCTGGGTGCTCAAGTTCTTATGGGCACCCCTGATCGACCGGGTGAAGTTCGGTGCCTTTGGCCATTACAAGGTCTGGCTCCTGATCTCTCAGCTTCTTCTTGTGGCCGCGTGCATTCTGTTCACAATCGTTGGCGACGATCAGAACTTCCAGATGATGATGATTCTGGCGCTTGTTCTGTCAGTATTTGCATCCACCCAGGATATTGCTAGCGATGCGATCGCCTGCCGTATCATTCCGGAGAAAAAACGCGGTCTTGGAAGTGCGATACAGCTGTCCGGCGGGCTTTTGGCAACAATGCTTGGCGGCGGCGTTGTTCTCATCGTCTACGAGCATATTGGCTGGCAGGCCTGCATGTGGGTCATCTCGGCAAGTGTTGCGGCGTCAGCTTTGTTCATCATCTGGTTCGACGAGCGCGAGATCGCGCTAAAGGACGGGCATGAGATCAAACAGCCGACGTTTGGCCGCCTGTTTTCATTCTGGTTGCAGCCGGGCATGGCCATATGGGCTGCGGCTTTGATCGTTTTGCCTTTGAGCATCACTGTCGTCTGGGCGCTTGCCAGTCCGGTCCTGATTGATCGGGGCTGGACGACGGACAAAATCGGGATTGTGCTCCACATCGTTGCGCCGGTTCTCGGCATCGTCACGTCGGTCATCTTCGGTTCTCTTCTGAACCGCTACAACAAATGGCTGGTGATCTCGGTTGTCCCGATCCTGCAGCTTGCATCCCTTCTGTTGTTTTTTACGTTCCTGCAGCTACCGCTCGCATCAACGGGGGTGGTGATTGCGGCGCTCAGCGTCTACGCAATCGATATCGGTTTGTTTGTCATCCTGAATGCCTTCAAGCTCGAATATTCCGATACGGGGACCGAGGGGACGGATTTCACCGTTCAAAACAGCATGCACGGAATTGCCGCGTTTTCGATTGCCGGTGGCGCTTTGTATTTTGCGGAAAGCGCAGGATTTGCAAATCTGACCCTGATTGCTTGCGGTATCGCGGTTACATCCGGACTGTTCTTATACGGCGTTCTTCTCCTGAAGCGGAAAGAGGGACCGCTTGCGGCGCTCCTTCCGTCCTGATCGCATCAATGATGGTGGACGTGGAGATGGCTGTAGCCATTCCAGATGATGTAAATGCCTACGACTGCAATCAGCACTCCCGAAACATAAGGGGCGGCAGCAATGACATTGTTCAGTTTCGAGGTTCTCGCCGAAATGGCGCTCATGCCGAGGGCTGCAACAACGCCGACAGCAACCAGGATGATTGCAAGGCCGAGGGAAAACGCACCCACGAGTGTGACACCCAACCAGAATTGCCCAAGGTGTACGCATAGAATGAAGACCGTAATGGCAGCAGGGCAAGGGATGAGACCGCCCGTTAGCCCGAACATGATGGTCTGCCAGTTGTTCACCTTGCCGCTTGCAAGCCGTTCTCGGATTTCAGCTGCGTGCGCCCTCGCATGGGCGTCTTCGCTATAGTCGTGGTGATGATGATCATGGACGCGCGCCTCATGGGTGTGGGTATGAACGCTGGCATGGGCATGCGCAAGTGTGGCGCCCTGCCCATGCCCATGTCCATGTCCATGTCCATGTCCGTGCCCGTGATTATGAGGATGGCTGTGATCATCATGATGATGGTCATGCCCGCCATGATGATGATCATGACCGTGGCTATGCGTGTGATGATGTTTCGGCTTTCGCGGGAGCGATGTCCAAACCATCCAAAAGGCGAGACCTATGACCAGAACGCCGGAGACGATCATGAACCACGGTTCCAACTCCTCACCGATCAGCTCGTTGCCATAGATCAACGCGATTGCCGCCAAAACCCAGACAATCAAGGAATGGCTAATGGCAGCCGAAACACCGAGCATAACCGCCTTCGACACCGAGCCATTAATGGCGATGATATAGGATGCGATCATCGTTTTAGAATGGCCCGGTTCCAAGCCATGCAAACCGCCGATCAGGATTGCCATCGCAAAGACAAAAAACGGATTGGCAGTGCCTGTTTCGAGCAGCGATGTGAGATCCATTGGTGCGTCCTGTCGAAGCCGGAGAGGTTGCAGTTAAAGGTAATTTCAATACCATCATCCTACCCTCCTAGGGAGGGTATGTAAAATCAAATTCTCTCCTGCTACTCGTAGATTGAGTTCGGTTTCGCGCGATAAGCCGGTGTTACAATTTGGTATTAGGAGGTAGAATTTCAGGACGCAGCGCGATCCGGGAATTTGAACATTTTAGAAGTCGAACATGGTTAGAAACAGACAGGAGTTTTTTCGATGAGAGTTGGTCTCAAGGGCGAATCCGTTGCCGAGAAACTGTTCATTGCAAGCGGCATGCTGCCTGAAAAAGCCTTGCTTCCTTTCTTCACGACAGTCGTTTCCAATGCGGTTCTTACGGCACAACGGTTGGATCTTTTTACGCTTCTTGCGGACAAATCGCTTTCGACCGATGAAATTGTCGAAAAACTTGATTCAGATCATCACGCGACAAAGGTGCTTCTGGAGGCCCTCACCGCGTTCGGTTATCTCGACAGGGAAAAGGACCTGTTCAAACTCAATGGGGAGTTTCAAAAGTCGTTGAACGGGCGGATGTCGGAGGCTGCAAAATCGATCATGCAATTTGCACCGGACATTGCGAGAAACTTTGAAAAACTGGATGAGGCCGTCAAAACCGGCGCCGTTGACAACATGCATTTTAATCCGAGCACCCCGACGTGCTGGCCCAATTACCTGTCATTTCTGAAGAACGTTTCCGAGGATGGCACCAAATCTCTTGTAAAAACCACGCGGTTTTCCAACCCGCCACTCAAAATGCTGGATGTTGCGGGCGGCCCTGCTCAATACAGCATCGCGTTTTGCAAGAAATATGCGGATTTGAAGGCAACAATTCTCGATCTTCCGGAAGCAGCAGCAGCAGGTAGACCCGAGATCGAACACGCAGGCTTAACGGACAGGATCTCCTATGTTGAAGGGGACTTCTTTAAATCTGACTGGGGATCGGGATATGATTTTGCGCTTTTATCAAACATTTTGCACGCGCTGCCCGAAGAGCAGTGTCAGCTTCTGATTAACCGCGCTTTTGAGGCTTTGAAACCCGGCGGCATTATCGTTACAAACGATGTTGATTTCCCGAGCGAAGATGAACCGATCGATTTCATGGCAGGCTGGAGTTCGCTGCTTTATTTCACGATGACGGGCGCGCGAACCCATCCGACACAATCAGTTAAAGCATGGATCGCTCTCGCGGGATTCACCAATGTAAAGATCACCAAAGCACGGACATCGGCGCGGATAGTGGGCCATAAAACTCAATAAGCATCGGCCATCCGCCCGCGAATGACCTTTTTCCAATCAGGTTATTGAGGCTTCATCCCCTTGCCTGAGTGGAGAGGGGTACCGGCATTCTATGGAGAGAACGCGATCAGCGTCTCCTGGCGGTAGCCATGCAGCAAGTGCAGACTGTGCAGACTGTGCCGTCTGGCTCTTACTCAGCCTCACTCTCAAGCTCTGCAGTTGAGATCCCGAGCTTCTCAAGCCCCTCCTCCAGATGATCGCCAAGCCGGGGCGTGCCGAGAAGATAGGGAACGGTGCGCTCGCCCTGCTGACCGCGGGCTTCCTCCAGATAGTCCTCAAAGCTCTCCTCACCGTCATCGCTGCGGCCGAGCCACATGAGTGCGACGAGTTCCGCCTTCTGAGTTTCGGTAAGGTCGGAAATCCAGTTGGTCAGTTCCTCGACCGTGGGATCATCCGACGTGTTTCCAAGGACTGCCAGCACGTTGCCGCCATCATCGTCGGCAGACTTAATATCAGCCGCTTCCTTCACGTCGAATTCGCGCGCCTTCAAAATGATCCAGGCCACCGTGTCGAGCGGGATTGAAAGCATGCGGCACTCCTTTATGACGTCTTTCAAAGAGGTCTTTGTCATCGAGCGGATCTTCGATCGACCACCTCTTCAAATTACAACAGGTCACCGCTCAACGCAAAAGATGGCATCCGGTTACCGGCCATACATTTTGCCGCTGCCACGGGACAGTTTGGACCCTTTCGCTCAGCCTAAGGCGTGTCGAAATAAACGAAACTCATCTTGTTTCCGTCAAGGTCGCGGGCATAGGCGCCGAAAAAATCCGGTCCGTATAAGGGTCGGGGGCCCGGGCTTCCTTCATTCTGAGCCCCCTGCGACAGGGCCATTTCATGGACTTTTTGCACCTCTTCCGGGCTCTCGCATAAAAAGCCGACCATGTTGCCGTTGCCGGGCGCTGCCGTCTGTTCATTAAACGGCGTTACGACCCAAATCCTGCCGCCCCCGCGAAGCTCAAAACAAAAGGCATTCGGCATATAATTTGCCACAATCCTGCCCCCGATCATTGGCAGAATCGCGTCATAAAAGACGCGGGCTCTTATGAGATCGTTCGACCCGAGCGTCACATAATTGAGGGACATGGCAAAATCTCCTGCAGATCAAAGAGAAAGAGGGTTGCGCGAAGATCATCCAGTTTCATCAGAGGCGTCATCAACGTCTGAATTTGATAATATTACCAATATTTTACACTGAATAGGTGCGAAGTTGGAGCAATCCAGAACGTCGCTTCCTCGATAGGTGCCGGGTCCTCACAACGGCAGCAATATCAAACTGCGCAGGGCTTTATGTTTGAAATGTTCATCCGCAGAATAGTCGGGAAAAGCGGCGTCCCGGAGAAACCGTATTCACGATCCGGTCGAGACCCAATGATCGTCAAACATGCATGGCAGCGGGACCGCTTTTTTCGCGCTATGCGGCCTCAACACACCGCTTATCCATTTATCGCGCCAACGAGATCTCTTGTTTGCCGAGACCGGTGATTTCACTCGTCACGGTTTGCCCGGCTTCCAGGAAAACTTTTGGATTGCGGCCAAATCCAACGCCGGACGGGGTCCCGGTTGCGATAATATCGCCCGCTTCAAGCGCCATGAAAGTGCTGACTTTGCTTATGAGCGTCGGAACGTCGAAGATCATCGTGCCAGTAGTCCCTTCCTGGCGGGTCTCATCATCCACAGAAAGCGTGAGGGAAAGGCTGTTTAAATCACCAATCTCATCGGGCGTGACGAGCCAGGGGCCAACCGGACCCGCGCCCGGGAATGACTTTCCCTTCACCCATTGGCCGGTTCCCTTGAATTGCCAATCTCGGGCGGACAGATCGTTCACGACGCAATAACCGGCGACATGTTCAAGGGCCTGCTCTTTCGGGATCCGGTAACCGGGCGCACCAATCACGATGCCGAGTTCAACCTCCCAGTCGAGTTCGTCGACAGCTTCGGGGATGGTTACGATATCGGAGGGGCCTGCAATGCAATTCGGTGCTTTCATGAAAATGATGGGCTCTTCCGGAAGCTCCATGCCAGTTTCTGCCGCATGGTCTTTATAATTCAATCCAATCGCGATGAATTTGGGGGGCTGCGGGACGCAGGGCCCCAGACGTGTTCCCGCCGGCACTTTCGGAAGTTCGCCGGGATTGACCGACCCAATCGCTCCGAACCAGTCCTTTGAAAACGGAACTGCGTCCTTCAATCCGTCGACGCCGGACAGATCATGGACCATATCATTCGCCAGAAGCCCAAAGGATTCCGCTCCAGCTTCACCCCATCTAACAATACGCATCGCGCCTTCACTCCTTTGCTTCTTTTCGTGTGTTCGTATCTGGCCGCCGTCTGACAGGCTCTGACTTCCAATCCCACTCAGGCCCACTCAGGCCCACTCAAGCCCACTGGGCGGCGCAAATTGCGGTCGGCGGATCAGATCTCGTATAGAAAGTCCTTCACAGCATCTTCATTCCAACTGATCCCGATACCGGGCCGATCGGGGATCTGGATTTCGCTGTCTTCAAGCGTGAAGGGGTGAGCGACAATCGGGTCTGCCCAATCCTGCCATTCGAGCCAATGGGCCGTCGGCGTCACGCGCATGAGGTGGGCCGATATTTCGGGGTAGAGATGCGTCGACATGGGAACGCCCTGCGCACTTGCAATCGCCGCTGTGCGTAGCCAGCCGGTGACACCGCCAATGCGCATCATATCGGGCATGATGAAATCACATGCGCTACGCAGGATGGCGTCGGCCGCGATGCCCGGCCCGTAGAAGTTCTCTCCGATCTGGATCGGCGTTTTCAGGCGGCGGCGCAGCTCTTTAAATCCTGCGATCTGTTCGTAAGGGATTGGTTCTTCGAACCAGTAGAGCCCCGCATCATCAAGCGCCTGACAGAGATGGATCGCTCGATCAAGCGATAGACCCTGATTGAAGTCCACCATGAGATTGACATCCTCGCCAATCCCGGACCGCACCTCGTCGAGGGCCCGCAGATCGTCGGTGAGGCGGTCGCGGCCAAGACGGAGTTTCAACCCTTGAAAGCCGCCTTCAGCAACCAGTGCTTTTGCTTCATCGCCCTGACCGTCGGGATCAGAAAGCCAGAGCCCGCCGCTGTTATAGGCTTTGACGCCGCCCAGTGTCCCGCCAAGAAATTCGGCGAGAGGAAGCTCCGCGCGTTTTGCCGCCGCATCCCAAAGCGCCATATCGATGCCGGAGACAGCAATCATTGAGACGCCTTCAAGCCCGATCAGCGACAGGGATTTGCGGGCCTGATCGAAAAAGGCCGCATGGCCGATTGGTCTCTCCTTGAATGCGTCCACCAGATCATGAATGGCTGGCGCCACGTAACGCGCCGCATTATGGAGGTAAGGCTCGAGATAACTCGTTCCGATCACTCCGTCGTCCATTTCAAGATCGATGAGGACGACAGGCCAGCGGTCAAACAGACCAACCTTGGAGACGATCGGGCGCTTCAGCGGGACGCTGACCGCGCGGACACGAACACGCTTCATTGTCTGTGCGTCCGTCCTGGCATCTCCCATTTTCAAAGAAACGGTCACGCGGCTTTTGCCTTCAAGGCCGCCTCGCGGCTTGCGAGAAGCGCTTTAACCTTGCGGAGGCCAAGTCCAACCGGTTCCGGTTCAAGCTTGAAGGGTGACCGGCTGACCTCTGCAACCACCGGCTCCAAAGTCGCCATCAGGTCCGGGGTGAATGCGCCTTTCGTCTTGCTCCAGAAGTTAAGGACGGTCGGATAGCCCCCGAAAGAGACTGGAAACTTCATGTTGGCGCTGACCGCAACGGCATAAAAGGCAAGGTCAGCGTGGTCGGTCCAATCCTGTTCCGTCACGAGATAGGGATCGCCCTCCTCAATGACCTGAAACGTCCGACTTCCTTCGCGATCTGCATAAATTCCCGTGTTACCAAGAAGCGGCTCAAGATCATCAACCTGCGCGACACGCGGGAGATAGGCCGTGTAAGGGTCGAGTTGCACGGCAGCACATAAACGATCAACGGGAAGCTCCGTCCGCAAAGCGTCGAAAAACCGCTGGTAATGGGCATTACTCGTCAAGGCTGTGCGGGCGATGCGGGAAAGGTGCTCAAGATTCATTTTGGGGGCCTCCTGGATTCTCCACATGAGTGGCGTTTCGACAGTCAGGAAACCACACCGCCCAACTTACATCAAATTCATAATATTAATTTTTTTATTGATATTTTTTCATGCAATGATCTGCTGCATAGTCGTTGAGACCAGCGCCGCGACAGGGGCAAGACGCGTTTCCTGCTTCGGTTGAATCTCTGTTACTGTAACCCCGAAGTTCAGATCGGGAAGCGGAAGCGTCACCAAATCGTATCGCTCCAATATGCTGCCTACCAATGCCGACGGCACGAGTGTGAGCGCCTGCCCGGATTGCGCGATCTGCAACTGCAACTCCAGGCTGTTGACCTCGACGCGAATGTTGACCGGGTTGCCTGACCGGTGAAGGGCGGCGCTCAATTGGCGACGATAACCACAGCCCTCGGGATTCAACGCCCAACCGATCTCATTCAGCTTTGTCAGGTCTCCTTCAAGCCGCGCGAGACTTGGGTGCCCAACGGCGGAAACCAGGCTGTTTACGATGGGCTTTGCCCTAAGGTCAGACGGGGCAACCTCTCCGGCACTCATAATGATCCAGGCAAGATCGAGGTCATTATTTCGAACGCGGTCAATTAAGGGACCGGTCCAGTCCGCCCGGTATATGAGCGACACCTTGGGAAAATCGGGCATTATATGGAGGCTCGATCCTCGTAACACGAGCGGCGCAATCGCATGGGCAAGGCCGATCCGAAAAGCCCCGCTGGGAGTACCTGCGTTATCGAACGCATCGATAAAATCATCCGTTGCCGAAAGGATCTTTCGGGCATGACACAGGGCAAGCTCACCGTCTCTCGTGAGGGCAAGCGGCTTACTGGTACGATCAAACAGACTGGCTCCCAATTGCTCTTCAAGCCGCTGAATGACACGGCTTGCTGCTGACTGCGTCAGGCCGATTACATCGGCTGCGGCCTGAATGGAGCCAATCTCGGCTATCTTGATGAAGACGTTCAGATCTTGCGAGCGCATGATAAAAACTCATGTTTTTTCCGAATACAGACTATTTCAGAATGTACGCTGTACGGTGACTAACCCGCAAGATCCCTTGTTTGGAGTTTCAACTGCCGCTCGATAGTGGCGCAGCAATTCCGCTCGCTGTTTCGATCGAGTGTGATTGGGCTTTTTCCCTGTCTTTCGCCGCAATCGCGTTAATGCCGTTTGTGTGCGAGCAGAAAGATCAATCCGGATATAGGCACTTCGGCAAGCGGTCAGAATGAGGCCACCGAAATGGAACCCATTTCATTCCCACCCGGCAGGCCAGCACCCGTCTTCCGTCTGGACGACGGGTCAGGCTACGGGTTTCGTTCCCGGCAAATCCAGAACGCCGTCAGCGTTTGCGGCGCTTACGGCATTTATAATGCCAGGATCTCTTTTTACCGACATCCACATGAACAATGCCGCGACATCCATAGGTTCCGACACCGCCGACTTCCGGCAGGGAGCGTAAATAGCGGGCGAGCTTATAATGGCTTACGCCTTTAACCGAGATGTCTGCAGCCTCACAGCGCATGTGAGCTGAGTTGCGCGCGCCACCGACCCGTCGATTCATACGAGGGCTTCGATAGCCGGACTTCACCACCGGCGGCACGCCGTATTTCTTACCGACCTTGGCCAGGATGGTCTTCAATCGGCTCGGAAAACACTTCGTTGCGACTCTGCTATGCTGCACCGTGTAGGTGAGAAGCGTGCGTGATTTAAGCTTATTGCGATTGGTCGCGATGCTCCGATCCGCCGTCGGTTCAATGCCGCTTCCACCACCTGCCAATTCATTTTGCGTCGCGCACGAAGCAGTGAACACCGCACACAGAAGTACGGCAAAAACCCTTGCGTTTAACATTGAGCTTTTCTTGATTAGTTTTCATTTTAACTGCCGCACCAACGCGACGTTATTGAATAATAAAAGCAGAATAAATTGATATTTTTAGGACTGGTTAATGTTAATGGTTACTTTCAAATGCCAATAACTTTGAAAGGACTATGGCGCAATTAAGTGACAAACCAGTGATTCGCCGGACTCGCTAAATAACTGTGTCTGATCTTTGGCTTTGCTTGGGCCAGGATCGGGAAAGCTGATGACCTTCTCCAGGCGATTTGGTTTGGAGCGATTTGACAGAGAATCGGCACCACACGGTTTGCCGGGCGTGCCTATGAGGAGGCTTGGCAAGACAGTTCAGAACAAACCGCCTCATGCCCTCATCGTCCGTGTCTTTTAAACGGTTCAACCGGTCCTGATTGGAACGTTGTTTCGGCGGGCACCAGAAGGTCAGTCACCCGCCAAGGCTGTGAGCAGCGCATCCAGAACTTGCAGATGATCCTCGGGGTCGTCCCCTTCCGAAATCGCCAATGCGGCCCGATCGAACATCGCTGAAAGCTGCGCGGTCAGAGCGTCAATTGGCAGCCTTCTGATTTCATTGGCTTTCATTGCCTCAGTGAGACCCACGCGCAAAGTGTCCGCAGAGGTTTCGCGGTCAATCCTGTCGAGTTCAATCTGTCCGAGCACGGCCGGCCCATCCAGAAGTATGATGCGCACACGTCCTTGGTCCTTCATCGCGCGGAGGTAGCCTCGCCCCCCTTGGCGAAGAGCGTCCACTGCGGAGCCGGGCGCATTTCCGGCTGAGGCCGTAATCTCATCAGCGACTGCGATGTATTCTCCCGCGACCACGGCACGAAAGATCGCCAGCTTGTCCTCGAAGTGATGATAGAGCGCGCCTCGCGTCACCCCGGCAGCCTTGGCAATTTCAGGCGTAGAGGTTTCGGCATACCCCTTCCCGGCGAAGAGAGCCCTCGCGGCGGAGACGAGCGCAGACCGGGTGGCCTCTGTACGGGATTTATTCGTACGTGTCTGATTTTCCAGTTGCATACATACAGCCTGTATGTTTTATTTCCTCAACATACAGACTGTATGTTTCTAACGGAGGAGACGCAACATGAAATGCACCCAGTACTACCCGGTTATCCAAACCGACGATGTCGCAAGCACAAAAGCTTTCTATGTGAACCACTTCCGATTCAAGGTGTGCTTCGATTCAGACTGGTACTGCCATCTGCAATCGAGTGAAGATGAGGGCGTCAATATCGCGATCCTGAAGAGCGACCATGAAACAATCCCAGCGGAAGGCCGCGGGAAAGTCGGTGGACTGATCTTGAACTTCGAGGTCGAAGATGTGGATCTTGAATACCAACACGCGCAAGATGCTCACCTGCCAATCCTGAAACCTTTGACGGACGAAGCCTTTGGCCAGCGGCACTTTATAACCCGCGACCCTAACGGTGTATTGATTGACGTGATCAAGCCCATTCCGCCAGCGGAAGACTTCGCCGCTCAATATTCGTCGGATGCTCTTCCCACCTGATGACGTTCGAGGTTGCGATGCCCTCGCCCCGCTCCTCACCATCCGCGGCAGATGAACGGCTCGAACGGTTCCTGCCGATAAATTCCGGAATGTCTGCGAAAGCCTTATCCCGTCGGACGCAGATATTGGCAGCGATTATCCAGGGTGGATGCTGAACGACACCCGGGTCATTTTGGCGCGATCATTCAAGACGGCTTCAGTACACGGATCCATATCCGACCATCAGATGCGATTTGATGGAGTCCGGAATGTTTACTTTGAATGGCGAGACCGAAGAGCTGCCTTCCGACTGGCGTGATGAATCCCTTCTTGATCTGCTGCGAGAGCATTATGGCCTGAAAGGCGCGAAGTTCGGATGTGGTGCCGGGATGTGCGGGGCCTGTACCGTCATTGTGGACGGTGAAGCTGTTCGATCCTGCACCTATCCTGCGGGCGCATTGGACGGCGTAACCGTGCGCACGATTGAAGGTCTTGCGTCCGGAGACGCTCTTCATCCGGTTCAGGCCGCATGGCTCGATGAAGCTGTTCCCCAGTGCGGTTATTGCCAGGCGGGTCAAATCATGAGCGCGGTGGCGCTGCTTGAGAAGACACCTGCGCCAAGCGATGAAGACGTGATCAGCGCCATGGACGGCAACCTCTGCCGATGCGGCACCTATGCGCGCATTCGCAAAGCCATCAAACGTGTATCGGAGGCTGTGTGATGAACCGAAGAGCCTTCCTCAAAGCATGCGGCATTGGACTGGTTGCGCTCATCGGCGGCGGTGCCGGGGTTTACTCGGCGGTGCCGGTAATCCCACGCCGCCCCGAGCCTGATTTGAAGGTCGCCGCGGGTTGGATTTCCTATCGGGACGGTGCTTACGTGCTGACCCTGCCCCGCGCCGAAATGGGCCAGAACATTGCGACCGCGATGAAGCAGATCGCCTGTACGGAACTCGGCGCACCATGGGATGCTGTTTCGGTTGCATTGCATGACACGGCCCGGCCGGGAACGAAACCGACCGTCGGCAGCGAATCCGTCATGCTGTTTACCGAGCCATTGGCGCAAGCCTGCGCCAGCCTGCGCGAGGCCGTGGCCGCGAGTCTCAAAACCGGTCAGGTCGATGTCGTTTCACGGTCACGAAACGAACTGAAAGTATTTCAAAAAGCTGGCCTCATCGGCCATTCACCTGTCCTCTCCCAAGGACCGGAAATCGTCACCGGGCAGCCCCTCTATGCGGCGGACGTCGACCGTCCGGGCATGCTCTTTGGGCGGGTCCTGCGCGCACCTGCTTCAACTGAAATTCCATCCCGGCCACTTGCATGGAATGAACAGGCCGCGCGGGCCGTTCCCGGGTTCGTAGCAATCGTGGAAGAGATCGGCCCCGCGATCGGCCAGGCCAAAGGCTTGGGGATCGTTGCAAAACGGCCTCGGGCGCTCGACGTCATCGCGGATGCCCTTTCGGTCGACTGGGAGATTGCGGGGAATAATCCGCGAGCGGATCTGCCTCAGGCCATCGATGTGGACACAGCCTTGGCCACCGGCCCCTTGCCGCATATCTCGATGGATGGCACCCCTGAAGAGGGTTCTTGGGATGTTGATTTGCGGTTCGATATCCCGCTCGCAGCGCATGGCCCGATTGAACCGAGAGCTGCCGTCGCGGATTGGGACGGAGAGACGCTCAGGCTTTGGGCCGGGACCCAGGATGCTTTCTATATCCGGGATTTTGTATCGGACGCATTTGCCCTGTCCCCGGACGCAGTCCTTGTAAATTCATGCCGGATTGGCGGCGCCTTTGGCGGCAAAACGATCTGTACCGTCGAGGCGGAGGCCGCGGCCTTATCTATCAATGTTGGTGCGCCGGTCAAGGTCCAATGGACCCGGGCGCAAGAATACGCCCTTGGATTCCACCGCCCACCATCGTCCCATCGCATCAAGGCGCGATTGAATGAAGACAGGATCACGGACTGGGATCACGCGCAGGTTTCTTCCCACATCATGTTCACGGCTGCGGTGGTTCCAATTTGGATGCAACGCGGGACAGATCTTTTTGCCGGTGACGGTGGCGTGGAGCGTGGCATGGCCATACCCTACCGATTGGGCAACGCCCGCGCAGCCTATGACGCGATCCGGCTTCCCGTCCACACCGGGCCCTGGCGGGGCTTGGGCGCAGGCACGAACGCGCTTGCGACGGAGAGCGCGTTGGACGAGGCCGCCCATATGGCCGGCCACGATCCTGTCGCGTTTCGCCTCACGCATATAGACGATCAGCGCCTTGCAACCGTGCTGCAAGAGGTCGCCCGGGTTTCGGACTGGGCAGACGCCCCGAAGTCAGCACGAAAGGATGACATGCGCATCGGGCGCGGCATTGCCTGCGGCATCTACAAAGGTGTCTCTTATGCTGCGACCGTTGCGGAAGTGATGGTTGCCCCCGACGGGCAGGTGCAAGTGACCAGATTGTGGTGCACGCATGATTGCGGTCTCATTGTGAATCCCGATCAGGTGAAAGCGCAATGCGAGGGTAATCTGATCTGGAGCCTCGGGATGGTGCTCTCTGACACCCTCCCCGTCGAGAACGGCAGAATAACGGCCGAATTCTTTTCTGACGCCCCAATCCCCCGCATGTCGAATGCACCAGGGATTACAGTGAAGCTTGTCG
The DNA here is from genome assembly GCA_039180865.1 of Pseudomonadota bacterium. Lineage (GTDB taxonomy): Bacteria > Pseudomonadota > Alphaproteobacteria > Rhizobiales > JACESI01 > JBCDCU01. The sequence goes on from JBCDCZ010000055.1 coordinate 18,359, forward strand.
AGACTGACGCTCCTCCCGTGGGCGCCGGAGAAACCGCCATGGTGTCCGGTCCAGGTGCGATTGCAAACGCCGTTTTTGCTGCGACCGGCAAGCGGCCAACCGCATTCCCGCTGGCTGGCGCGGAGTTTGCGCTATGATGGACAGGAGCTGGCTTTTCCACCACGAATGGTTGCGCAATCCTCTTCAGGTTGGCGCGATCGCACCATCGAGTGCCTCGCTCGGTGCAGCTATCACGCGAGGACTCGGACCCACCGCAAGCCAGGTGCTGGAACTTGGACCCGGAACGGGTGTGTTTACACGGGCGATGATCGAACAAGGCGTACCCGCCACCCGGATCACCGCAATTGAAGCAAGCAGCGCCTTCGCGAGCTCTTTAGCCAGAATGCAACCTCAGATTCATGTCGTCCGAGGGGATGCGTCCAGACTCTGCAAATTATTGCCCAATCAAAACCGGACGGTGAAAACCGTCATCTGCGGCCTACCTTTGCTGTCCATGGGGCTTCCAACGGTTTACCGGATTATCCATGACAGTTTTCAACTGCTTTCCGACGATGGAGAGTTTCGATTGTTCACCTATGGGCCGAATTGTCCGGTACCGGGCGCCATCCTGGACCGCATCAATCTTGACGCGGAACGCAGTGGTGTTGTCCCGATGAACCTTCCCCCTGCACCGGTCTTTACGTTAACGCGAAGAGCGATTGCATGAGCGAAACCTCAGAGGACGCCAACTTCGCCTCCGCCGTCATGATGCGGCTCGTCGCGGCAGGTTTTGAAAAACAGGGCCTTGGGGGATTGCTCAAACCGGCCATGGGCGCGCATGTGCCTCGACCATCCAAACGGAGTTTCCTTGAAACCATCGCCCAAGAGCATGGCCTGAAGACCATTCTGCGGCTTGCCGATGCGATCCCGGATATGCGACCGGAGCCGGTGGTTCTTGCCCTCACCAAAGCCAGGGATCTCGATGACCTTTTCGAAAGATGGCATCGGATCGAAACCTTCAGCCATGCGTACCATACGGTTGATGTCGACCAATCCGGCACCGGAACCTGGCGGCTTACCCACGTCTCTAAACGCCAGGGCGAAAAGCCCACCCCCGAAGAAAGCCTGCTTGTCGTGGCAGTCCTGACAATGCTTGGAGAAACGGTCTGTAAA
>JBCDCZ010000056.1:0-19245 GCA_039180865.1 Pseudomonadota bacterium
GTCGGTCGAGATAAACACGAATATTCCGGTCGCGGCATTGGCAAGCGCGGTAATCGCAATACCCGCAAGGAGCATGGTTGCGACCGAAGTCTGGCCTGATCGTGTGGAAATTCCATAAAGAACGAAGAGGGTAATAAGACTTCCGAAAAAGGCGGCAACGGGGATGGCAAAACCTCCGAAAGCGGCCACATAGCCGGGCGCGAGACTGCCACCGAGCACGATCACGAAGATGGCCGCGAAGGCCGCCCCCGACGACACCCCGACGATACCGGGTTCTGCGAGAGGGTTGCGGAAGAGGCCCTGCATCAGGGCGCCGGAGAGGGCAAGCCCGCCGCCGACAAGAACGGCGAGGACGGCTCGCGGCAGCCTGATATCATAAAGCACGATCTGCTCGCGGACTTCGCTCGGGTCGTTCGGTGCCGAACCAAAACTCAAAAGCGCTGCCCAAAGGTCAATCGGGATGGGGCCGACTTTAAGCGCAAGCACGAAGGCGGCACACATGAGAAGGGCCGATCCAATAACCGTTGCCCTGCCGAGCGAGGACCTGTCCCCAGTCATGCGCTTAGCCGCCAAGGATCTCGGTCTGGTCTTTATGCCGGGAGAGGGCGCATCGGTCATGGCGCGATGGTGAAGATGCTATCGATCACTATCGCTTTCAAGTTCCGGCCAGTCCATGTCGGGATAGAGCAGCCTTCCAAGATCGCGGGCTGCCCGCGGCGTACGGGGTCCGAAGCCGAGCATATACGCGCCATCGAGTTTGAAGAGTGTTTGGTCGGCGGCAGCGGGTGTTGCGATAAAAGCGGGCGTCGAAAACAGATCGTCCGCTTCAATATTATGCCCACGGCGCTCCATAACGAGGACTGCCTCCGGTGCTGCCCGGATAACAGCTTCCTGCGAGAGCGGCTTGTAGCCATTAAATCCGGTGACGGCGTTTTTCGCACCGGCAAGGCTGATGATGCCGCTTGCTGCAGTATCGGCACCAGAAGCCATCACCTGACCGTCCCTGAGATTAAGGGCAAACAAAACCTCCCGCTTGTCGGCAATGTCGCCGGTGGCATCAGCAAGGCTTTGAAAATCCCGCTCCAATTGTGCTGCGAGTGCGTCGGCCTGGTTCTCCGCACCGATTTCTCCGGCAAGAAACCGGACTTTTTTAATGACGCCGCCTGCACTTGTATCGTTCGGCACGATGATGACCGGTACTGAGGATTTTTGCAGGACGTCGAGGACATCAGGCGGCCCGGCACCCTCAATAGCAAGGATCTTGGTCGGGTTGAGGGCAAGGATACCCTCTGCGGATAAGCGCCTCATATAGCCGACATTGGGCTTGTCTTTGAGCGCTTCGGGCGGAAACACACTGGTTGTATCGACCGCGACGACAGATTCTTCATAGCCAAGGGCATAAAGGATTTCGGTGACCGAACCGCCAATCGAGACGATGCGTTGTTCCGATCCGGTATCTCCAGCCTTATGCGCATTGACCTGCGGGACCGTCGCGAAGGCGAAGACAATCGCGAACGAAAGAACCGAAAGCATAAACCTGAGCGATGTTTGGGATGGTGAATGAATACGCCGCATTGTTTTGTAGTTCTCCGTCTAAAACCGTTTTGTGATTCTCTCGGATCGAGTGCTTTCATCTGGAAATCCGAAACGTCATCGCGACCGATGACTGATCAACAGCCTCTTTCCAATATGGATTTTAATTCTTGACTGTCTAAGTCATATTTAATTACAGTCGTCAAGCGGATCGTAATCCGCACAAGCTAGCCAGCCTTATCCGCGGGATCAGGGACGATCCGCGTGAGCATTGATCGCCAGCCAGCCACTTCAAAAAATCGCTGACTGAAAACGCAGGGGCTAGCATGGGGCATTGCTGTCGGGCGGGCGTAGCATCTCTTTTGTGCACGACCATTCTTTCTTCAACATACGCATTTGCAGATGACGGGTTTCTGCTCGATCAGGTGACAATCACGTCAACCAAGACGGAAACGCTGGTCATCGATGCGCTTTCCGGTTCCAGTGTTGTGAGCCGGGATTACATTGAGCGTTTCCAACCGGATGATGTCTCGGACATTTTCTTTGGCACCCCGGGGGTCGAAACCCAGTCGGATGGAAACGATCCGGGAACTGCGATCAACATTCGAGGATTGCAGGACTTCGGTCGTGTCAACGTTTTGATCGAAGGCGCGCGACAGGATTTCCAGAGGTCGGGGCACGGTGCGGACGGAATCTTCTATCTCGATCCGGAACTCATCAAGAAGGTCGATATCACACGCGGTCCGGTGTCGACAATTTTCGGATCGGGCGCGATTGGCGGCGTCGTCAATTTTGAACTCGTCGATGCCGACGATGTCCTCAATCCCGACGAAACCTTGGGCGCTAAGCAGAAGGTAAGTTTCGATACGAATGACATCGGCGTTCTTACAAGCACGCTTGTTGCTGCCAAACCGGATGAGGACATCGACCTTCTCGGCAACTTTGTTTTCCGCAGGGACGACGATTTTTCCGATGGCTTCGGACGCGAACTTGTCGATACCGGAGAGCGGCTCGTAAACGGCCTCTTCAAAGGGCGGTTCCGCCCGGCACCCGGTCATCAGATCACGACGATTGCCGGGTATCAGGACGCAGACTACGAGACCAGCGATACAGATTTTTCGGCAGGTTTCCTGCGCGAAACACGCACCCAGTCAACCAACCTCGTTGGAAAATACGACTTTGATAGTCGTGATACGCCGCTTATCAACCTGAAGACGAATTTCTATTATACGGAAACCGATACAGAGCAAGAGCAACTTGAAGACAGCCCGTCCATACCTGCGGGCAACTTAAGATCGTTCAACGTGCAAACGCTCGGTTTCGATATATTCAATACTTCCGATTTCGATACCGGGCCTGTGGCACATCAGTTCACGATCGGAATCGATGCGTTCCGCGATATCGTCGACACGAACGACCCGCTCGGCACGGGTGACGAGTTCACACCATCCGGCCGACGTGCGGTTCTTGGCGGGTTTATTCAAAATGAACTCACCTACTCGACATGGCTGGAAGTGATCGGCGCGGTCCGCTTCGACACCTTCGATCTCGACGCCGGTGATACGGAACTCACCGGTAGCGAAGTATCGCCCAAAATAACAGTTGGAATTACGCCCTTCAAAGGGTTCCAGATCTTCGGCACCTATGCCGAGGGCTTCCGGGCTCCGGCTGTCACCGAGGTCTTCAATAACGGGTTTCACGATCCGGCATTCCCGTTCCTATTCCTGCCGAACCTCGATCTCGAACCGGAGACTGCCAGCAATTTCGAATTCGGCGCGAACATCAAATACGACAACATTTTTTCCGATGATGACCGCTTCAGAGCGAAGGTCACTTACTTCAATAATACGGTGGAAAACTTCATTGAGGGCGATGTGCGCGGGACCGACCCGTTCACCTGCTTTGTGTTGCCGACGATTCCACAATTCCCTCCATTCGGCCCCCCGATCCCATCCTTTCTCCCGCCAAGCAACTGCGGCGTGTTCCAGTATGTGAACATTGCCGAGGCCGAGATTAAGGGGATCGAGGTCGAGGCGAGCTTCGAAATCGGGCGTTATTTCTCAACTCTTGCCTATAGCCGCATTAGAGGTGAGGACACGATCCTCGATCAGCCGCTTGAGAGTATCAGGCCGGATAAGTTCTCGGCGACCGTCGGTGCGCGGTATTTCGATAATGCCCTGATGCTCGGCGGCCGGGTCACTCATGTACAGCAGCAGGACCGTATTCCTCTTTTAGCCTCGGATGGCAGCCCGAATACACTGGCGGGACTACCCGGAGACGCGTTCACACTGATCGATCTCTTTGCAAGTTATGAACCCAATGAACGGGTCCGGTTCAATGTGGTTTTGAACAATATCACAGACCAGCAATATACCCGCTATCTCGACGTGAACGCGAGTGAAGGATTCTCGGCATCGCTGACGGCTTCGGTAAAAATCGGCGGTTGACGAGGAAAGGCAAGGCCGGAGCCGCCAATGCGGTTCAGGCCTTGCCCAAAATTTGGATTAACACACGGTCCTTTGTCTCAAGGAGACGACATGGTGACGGTTGTCTGGATCAGGAACGCCGATATCAAGAGCAATATCGAACCATTCCCGGGCGAGGCAATTGTCTTTGACCACGCCATAAAGACCGCGTTTGTGAATGAGGCCGAGGATCACGGCAGAAAACGCATCCTTTTGCGCAACCGCTTTGCCGAGCCAATCAAGACCGGTATCGCGGCTCTTATCGGATTTCGGATATTTCAGAAAAAGAATTCCCACTTTGTGCTGGGCTTCAATCTCGCCTTGTTGGGCGGCTATCAAAAAAAGATCGCGCGCCTTGTCAAGATCTTCTTCAATCAAAGAACCGTCAAGGTAAAGGTTCCCAAGCATCATGGCCGCATTGGCGTATCCGTTCATTGCAGCCTTTTCCAACAACCTGATGCCTTCATCGATATTGGGCTCCTTGCAAATGCCATTCAGGTAAAGAAGTGCGAGGTGAAATTGCACTGATGGATCGCCACTATCCGCCTTTGCCTCCATTAGCGCCATACTCTCGTCTGCGCATGGCGACCTCGTATTATCGATTTGTTCTGAATATGGGGATGGGCCTTTGGCTGAGCCAAATCCAAACGAAGGAGAAGGGTGGAGCAACAGCGCCGTAGTCACACACGCGCCCACAAAACAGATCGATTTTTGCATATTGACCCCGATAATCGAATTTAAACTTGACTCAATTAATCATAATATATTTTAAAGTTGAGTGAAATAGTCAAGAATACGATCTTTCGCGACCGGCGAAAAAATCAGACGACAGACCCGTCAACTTCACAAGGCGCAATCTGAAAAAGGAGGAGGTTCCTATGACCATTCAGTTAGACAGGCGGACCGTAATTATCGGCATGGCGGCCGTTAGCGTATCGGGTTTATCGGTTCAGGCCGCGACCACGCACGACGTTCATATGTACACAAAGCATCCTGATGACGGTAAGTTGCGAAACGTCTTCGACCCGCTGATCCAAGTGGTCGAAGCCGGTGATACGGTTAAGTTTCTTCCAACTCAAAAAGGCCATAACAGTGTTTCATCAAAGGGCATGATTCCGGAAGGAACCGAGCCCTGGAGAGGCAAAATCAATGAAGAACTCTCTATTACCTTCGGGAAGCCTGGAGTTTACGGCTATCAATGTCAGCCGCACGCCGGTCTCGGCATGGTCGGCCTCATCATCGTTAGAGGTGAGGGCATGACCGACAATCTTGAAGCGGCCAAGGCGGCCCGCCAACGCGGTAAAGCAAAGAAGGTCTGGGAGGAAATCTGGGCTAAGGTCGAAGCCGATGGCCTTTTGACATCTTGATACGTCGACCTGGATAGGAGCGACCGGAATGAAGCAAATCGCCATTCCCGTTGTCTTTGCCGAGGAGATCGGCATTGCGGCCTGGTTTTACTGCAATAAGCTCGGCTTTCATGTCGTCTGCAATGAAACCGGGTTGACCGTCCAACGCGACGGCATGACACTACAGGTTGATCGGATTGACAATATTCATCAGTCAGGCGTTCTGACGGCTTTATTGACAAGCCACAGGATCCGGGATCTCCATGCGGAGTTTCTCGAGCGCAAAGTACCGACGCTTACAAATCTGCATAACCAACGATACCGCCCGCTGCAATTTTCTCTTCGTGACGCAAGCGGCAACCATTTGATCTTCACCGGTCCCCGTCCGGTTCTATACCGGCCGGAAAAAGCGTCCGAAACTGTGAGCGGGTTCCATTAGGAAACCACCGCTTAAGATCGAACAAAGAGGATCGCGAACACGATCCGGGCAGGAATGAGATGACAATCAATGAAATGATCAGGACGGAACGCGATGGTTTTGGTGACCTTGGCGTTCCGGGAAACAAGTATTACGGAGCACAGACGGCGCGATCGCTGATAAACTTCCCCATCGGCGAGGAAACGATGCCGGTGCCGCTCATCCGCGCGCTTGGGATCGTCAAACAAGCGGCAGCAAGAGTGAACGCGAGACAGGGAAAGCTCTCCGCGACGTTGGCACAAGCGATCGACCAGGCCGCTGGCGAGGTGGTAAACGGGGAACTTGATGAACATTTTCCGCTTGTCGTCTGGCAGACAGGATCCGGCACCCAGTCGAATATGAATGCCAACGAGGTGATCGCGAACAGGGCGATTGAAATTCTCGGCGGTGAGATCGGCTCGAAAACGCCCGTCCACCCGAACGATCATTGCAATATGAGCCAGTCGTCGAATGATACGTTTCCAACGGCGATGCACATTGCAGCCGTTGAAGAGATCACTCATCGCCTTATACCCGCCCTTGAGCGCCTCCACGCAGCGCTCCTTATAAAGGCGGATCACTGGCGCTCTATTATCAAAATCGGCCGCACGCACACACAGGATGCCACGCCACTTACATTGGGTCAGGAATTTGGTGGCTATGCGGCGCAGGTAGAGGCCGGTATCAAACGCGTGCGGGCATCCCTTGACGGGCTTTACGAACTTGCGCAGGGGGGAACGGCGGTTGGAACCGGGCTTAACACAAAGAAGGGATTTGCCGACGAATTCGCCGATGAGGTGTCACGGATCACCTATCTTCCGTTTTTGACCGCACCGAACAAGTTCGAAGCACTTGCAGCTCATGACGCACTCGTCCACGCCCATGGCGCGCTCAACACGCTTGCCATGTCCTTGTTCAAGATCGCCAATGACATTCGTTTTCTTGGATCCGGGCCACGGTCGGGGTTGGGTGAATTGTCATTGCCGGAAAACGAACCGGGCTCGTCGATCATGCCCGGCAAGGTCAATCCGACCCAGTGCGAAGCGCTCACAATGGTCTGTGCGAAAGTGCACGGCAATCACGCGACGGTTTCCTTTGCCGGAAGCCAGGGGCATTTCGAGCTTAATGTCTTCAAGCCGGTGATCGCCTATTGTGTGTTGCAGTCGATCAGGCTTCTCGCTGATGCGAGCGCAAGTTTTACCGACCGATGTGTGACGGGCATTCAGGCGAACCTCGACAACATCGCCGCGCTCAAGAAACGCTCGCTTATGCTTGTAACGGCCCTTGCGCCGACTATCGGCTACGACCGCGCAGCGGAGATTGCCAAAGCCGCCCACAAAAACGGGACGACCTTGCGCGAAGAGGCGCTCCGTCTTGGCTATGTGAGCGAAGAGGAATTCGATGAGCGGGTCAGACCGGACCTGATGATCGGCCCGGACGAATGAGGCCTGACATTCCGCAAAGGGCCCTCTATCCGGTTCGACCGGCCAACTCACCCAAGAAGTTTTCTAAGCCGTGCCATATCGACCTTGGATCGGTGGCGGCGGTCCATCGGGATTTCTTTCACCGGCCGAACATCCGCAACGCCGAGGCTCGTCGCGCGCTTATGCCATGCCTTCAACGAGCGTTCATCGCCTTCAACGGCAAGAACCATCTTTCCGGAAATCTCGGCAAGCGCGCTTTTGCGCAAACCCGGCCAATAGCGCGCCGCTGTCTCTATCCTGAGCGGGGAGAGGGCCGTGCCGTTCTTTGACCACCGGCCTTCAAGCCAGACCCGGCCCGTCTCATCAAGGCGGCCCGCATCGCCGGTGCGGTGCCAGATCCGCCCGTCGCGCAGAACCTTGTTCTCAATCGCATCATCCGGGTTGAGATAGGTCTCATTCACATGAGCGCCCGCGACCTGGATTTCGCCGTCGACAATGGCAATTTCTATATCGGGCACCGTATCGCCCGCTAAAAGCCCCGCGCCATTGCGCATTGCTGTGAAATCATCCGGACCCGTATCATGGAAATCGAGGTGAGCGATCGGTTCGGCCTCCGTCGAGCCATACACCGCGACAAGGCGCACGCCCGGTATTTTTTTCGATAAAGCCGCCATCACATCGGGAAAGACCGGCCCGCCTCCTGTGAAGATCGCCCTGAGCGAAAAAGGGAGCGCGGTCCGGGCGAGTGTTTCGCAAATAACCGGCGGAATTAGAAGCCGTGTTACTCGGTCCCGCGCAATCTGCGTCGTCAGCGTCTCAGCATCGGCTTTGTCTGGCCGTTTCAATGGCCATGCCGGGAGAACCGACGTGATCCCGAGCGAGAGGCAGGCAAGAACAAAGACCGGAAACGCAACAAGATCACGGTCATCTGCTTCCGCGCCGGAAAGGAGCGGTTTTACGGAAGCCGCTTGCGCCATCATGAAGGAATGGCTGCGGGCGATTGCCTTCGGGTTTCCGGTCGATCCGCTAGTGAAAGATATGAGCGCCGTATCGGCCTCTTCCGAATGATCCGAAACCGTCGCCCCGGTCTTGGCAATCGGCGTAAGACGCATGGGCAGAAACAGAAGATCCGGCACCAAAAATCCGAGAAGCCGGTACCAGCCGGACGATAGAAACGCCTTGGGTTTCGTGATCCTAGCTGCATGGCGAAGCCCGGCAAGGCCCAGTTGCGGTTCGGGAAAGACCACGGTCGCCCCAAGCCGCCAGATTGCCGCGAGCGCCGCGAAAAGATCGATTCCGACCGGCATCGCGATCAGAACCCTGTCGCCCTTGCCGATCCCGCGTGCCCGAAACCCCGCCGCATAGCCTTCAGACAGTGTCTGGAGCCCGTTAAAGCTCACCGTGCGCCCTTTGCCGTCTATAATCGCCGGGCGGTCTCCTTCAGCCTTTGTGACCGCCTCAAAGACCTGAACGAGCATTGTCACAGGACCCGCCCGAACAGAGCATAACGCCGGAAGATCTCGGCGGAGTGCATCCGACTCCGCGCAAGCGAGGCATTGTACTCGTGAATGAGCGCATGGATGGTTGTCGTGAGACCAAGCGATAAAGCGGCACGGTGAAACCGGTCGGCAAGACAATGCCCGACACCGCGTTCCGCGCTCGTATAGGATTTCAAGATCGCGGTTTTCGGGTCCGCCCCTTCAACATAATTCGGAAGACCGAACAAAAAGCCCGCAAGGCTACCGTCTTCTCGCCGTGCGAACAGGATGAGATCTTGCTTCATGAAAGGCACAAAAGGCCTTTAAAGATCAAGGAACGCGTCGCGGGTGATCGGCTTGTAGAAGTGGTTTTCTGAAAAGCCCTGAAGCGAGAGATCGAAGACCTCGCCGAAAAGCGCATCGGCGTTCCTCCCGTCGAAGGTTTCGATTGTGATCCTTGGATGGCTTGCTTCTTCCGGGCCGATAGCCTCTTCGGTTTGAACCCGTGACGAGACGTAATGGCTGATCGGCTGAAAGCCTGTTTCCTTGAGGACGGCCACATCATGCGGCCCGCTCATCGGCTCCATCATGTAGGGCTGCGATCCGTCGCTTTCGACGACCGCGCGATAGGTGTGCCAGGTGCTGCCATCCATCGGACCGATGATCGCCTCGAAACCCTCTGTTTTCAGTGTTGCCGCGGCTTCTTCGAGTTTTCTGGATGCCATTTCGGGATCGGAGATTTTGACCTTGCCGATTGAAGCCGTCCGGTATCCCTCCCATTTGGGAACATCGCGATAGATCGAGAATCGGACACCCTCTGCTACCACATCCTCGCGTTCAGGGTTAGCGTTCATGAAGGGCCTCCCACCACTTGATACTCAACAAAGTAGGCGATGAGAGCCGGAAAGAAGGCAATCGCGCCGATCTTCGCGTGTCTCAGATCATCATAAAAACCGGGTCGGAAAAGTCCGATACCGCCGGCAAGAACAAGCCCGAACCAGAGCACAAGCGTGAAATCGCGATGCCAGCTTGCCGCGGGACCGTTAAGCGCGATCACGAGAGCAACGGCGACAACGAGGGCTGTTGCGGCGATCAGAACGGTCGCGCCCTTAAGGGCAAGGTTCTTTGAGGGAAGGGCAAGGATGATGAGCTGGATCACCATGAAAGCAATCATCGCGTTGTAAAACGAGATCGCCGTCATATCCATGAAAAGCCCGCCGATCAGCACGACGAAGGAGGTCGTCGCAAGCATGGCGAGCATATCGAGATCGGGATGATCGGCTGTGCTCGGGCGCATCTTGCGGGCAAAGGTCTGGGCGAGGAGGGCTGCCAGCGGCAAGAAAACGTTTTGAAGATCGGCAACCGCCGAAATCATGAAAATGCCGGCCGTATAGGCGCGGGCCGAATGGGCGGAAAGACCGAGAAAGCGCTTGCCATAGGCATTAAAGGCAATGATGACCGCAATGAAGGTTGCCGCCAAAAGGACAAGCGAGAGCATGGAACTGTCGCCGTGGAAGGCAAGCAGGAACAAGACGCCGACAGGCACGAAATAATTATCGAAACCGCGCCAGCTGTCGGCTTCGACCACGGTCGCGAAAGCCGCTGTCATAATAGCGAGTATGACCAGCTTGTGCCGGTCCATGTCAGACAGGAGAAGAAGCGCGATCATCGCAAGGATCAGCGTCACCATGAAGAAGATCGCCGATCCCTCGATGGATTTCTGACCCTCTTCAATCGTAAACTTCACACGGCCATAGGCACTTCCGGCAAGGGCAGCCGCACTGTCTGAAAGGGTCAGGACAGCAAGTGGCAGAATATAAAGAACCGGTGCGCCTTCACGCTGATAGATGAAGAAGACCGTCGCGACGGCTGCGACCAGCATGAGATCGCCCCAGGATTTCCGCTTCACGCCGTGGACGACATCGCCGAGCCCGCCGGAAGAAAGGGCCGGAAGGCGCAGCACAAGCATAACGACGACGCTGAGACCAAGGAGGATATAGACCATAAGGGGCTCAGGCAGGATCCAGGGAAGGGAGATCGCGAAAAGCCCGGTTACCACATGGACGGACTTTCGCTGCACTTCGGCATCGAGCCCGTAATGATTGGCAAGTTTCTTTGTGATTGCCATGGCGCCGAGCATCACTCCGATGGAGAGCGGCAGAAGAAGATAGGGGAAAACGGACGCCATTACTCAGACGACCTCTTCAACCACAAAATCAGAATAGAAAAACGCCTTGTCGATGGCTTTACCCGCAACCTCAACGTCTTCCAGCGTGTGAACTTTATCAGCATGGGGGCCGGGCACACGCCGGGGCGCCATCATATTCCAGTAGACGAGTTTGGCGCCGGGATTGGCGGCTGAGAGGATCGAGCCGTAAACGGTCTCGAAGACGTCGGGCGACATATATTCAAAAATATCGGAAAGGTTGAATCCGTCCGCCTTATTGCCGGTTCCAATGAAGGCTTCGAGCGACCCATGGCGGATATCAAGCCGGTCGAGACGCGAGCGGATCGTGTCGTAGGTCTCTTCCCGCCAGGCGGTCGGAAGATGCTCGTTGTGAGTGCCGTACAAAATCCAGTGGAGATAAGGATTTTCGGAAGGATCGCAATCAACGGCGGCGTGGCGGATGCGGCGCTGGACATGGTCGCTGACGGACCCGTTCACATGGTCGAAAAATGCCTGATCGCGCCCGAACCGGCCCATCATGAAGCGTGAGAAAAAGATCTTCACCATGATCCGCCAGCGCCAATTGTTAAAGCGCGTATCGAGAAAAACGTGCCGCTCTTCAAGCGGGCGGGAGACAAAGATATCGGCGATTGTCTTTTTGGAATGAACGAAGGGAAGAACCCTGTCGCGGAAGAGGCGGAAATAGTTTTCGAACTTGCCGCAACCGCCCGCACCATGGGCGTCAACCTCGTCTTCCAGCGCGGCCCAGAAGGCGCGCGTTTCATCCGAACACTCAGCGAGCGCATTTTGTAAGAGCGCCCGGCGGCGGTTTGAGGCGCGCGAGCCCATGAGTTCGACGAACTCGCCGTGCTCCAGTGTCTTGTAGGCGCCGACACGAAGGTTCAGGCATTCAATCTGCGCCATGGACAGATCGACGGTCACAACCCGGGCCGGATCGAGCAGAAGCATGGAAAGAGCGTTATCACCCGCCGAACAGATCGAGACGAGCGTCTTGTCCGTTTGATCGCCAAGCGCCCCGTTGAGGACATCGGCATCCTCCCATAATTGCGCATAGCGGATCTTGTCGAAGGCGGCTTTTCCGGCAATCTCGGAGGTCATGATGGATGCCTCGTCACTATTCCGGTGGCGCCATCAACGGTGATCTCTTCGCCGTCCTCGATCCAACGGGTTGCCTCTTTCAGGGCAACGACACAGGGGATCCCCATTTCGCGCGCGACGATCGCCGAATGGGAGAGAAGGCTGCCGCGTTCCACGACAATGGCGGACGCATTGGAGAAGACGGCAATCCAGCCCGGATCGGTGTGGCGTGCGACCAAAATGTCGCCGGATTCAAGGCTTTCCTTCGAAGGGTCGCGGATAACCCGTGCTCTTGCGCGCGTGACGCCCGCCGAACATGCCGTGCCGGAGCGCTCCAGATCACCCGAACCACCGGACGGCGCGGATATCAAAGCAGCGTCCTGCCCGGCGGCGATACCTGCATTGATCGCAGCCCCGGTAACCGTGATCCGTTCCGGCGGATCTTCGCGTGTTGCGGCGGCTTCAAATTCCGCCTTTCTGACGGCAACCAGCGGGCGGAGCTCCTGTGTGAGCGAAAAGCCTTCAACCGCACCGAGGATTTCCTCCACTGTCATAAAGAGGATATCGCGCGGTTCGTTGAGGTGACCAAGGGCTGTGAGTTCCCGGCCGATCGCCATGAAGACCCTGCGTGCGCGCCCGAAAATACGGGTTCTTTCAAAGCGGAGATTTTCCCGGTCACGCACACGGTGTTTCGCCCAGGTGACAACCATACGGGCGATGATCCGTTTCAACGGCTTGCCGGCAGTAACTTTCTGAAAGTCCAAAGCCTCGTCCGCACGCTCGCCTTCCGGCTGCGATGGCCTTCTCGAGGCAGCCACAATGGCGCTTAAAAGAAGAGCCGGATCCTCATCGAGCGTAACGCTTTCAAGCTTGAGTTCTTCGGTGCACCGGTCGCCGAACTTCGAAATATAGCTCTCGAAGGCTCCGCGTATTTTGGGATCGGCGGAAAGCGCCGGCACGCCATGTTTTTCGATTTCCTCGGAAAGCCCCTCGTAACTTGCGATCAAAGCGCCCATATCCGCGATCCGGCGGGCGGGTTCTGCCGAGATGATATCGCCCTGGCCGATCATGATCTGGTTGTGAAGTTCAAGCCCGTCTTTCCCGAACCATTTCTCCATCATCTTGCGCGAGAGCCCGAAGGCCATCATGCACAGGAAATCATTGACGAGCGGCGCGTCCCAGCGGTCGAGCAGCATCGCTTCGATCCGACGATAATCGCGGCCCAGGTCACTCAGACCTGCGTCGGACAAGGAGAGCGCCGAAGGACCGATTGCTTCGTTGAGACGGTCGTTAAAGGCTTTCACCGTACGGGGAAGGCGGATTGCCTGATAGAGAAGACCAAGGGCCGCGCGGCCCATACCCGCATAAGCTTTGATCTTTCCCAACCCTTTTGCAGGTGGCGGTCCGATTGTCGCGGTGATCGCTTCCGGCAGGGGCTCAGAGACACCCATCATGGTTTCCATGTTCTGCCGGTTGATCGAAAAACCCGGAAGAAGCGCAAGAGCCCGGTACCAATTGACGAGGTTGTAATAGACCCTTCCGTCGAGCCTTGAGAGCATATTGTCGAAGACGACGGCGTTTTCAGCAATCACCGATTGGCGTACACCCACCATAGCGACGAAGGCGCGATAGACGCGGGCATAGGCATAGCGCGCAAAAGAATAAGTGAGCGGGGAGACGAGGCCCGGATAGCTTTCGACAATGTTGGAATTATCGAAAATCAGCACCTGATCGTCTGCGTTTGCGGGTTCCTTGAGGTCCGTCGTGATCGGACGCGCCTGGAGGATATGGAGCCCGTCTTGATCGAACGCCCATTCGATATCCTGCGGTGACCCGAAAGCTTTTTCCGCCGCTTTCGCAAGGTCTGCGACGGCAAGCACATCCGCCTCACTGAGGACGTTCCCGGTGTCGTAGGATGGGCGGGAGAGAATTGCCTTGCGGGCGTGGTCGACCTCCCAGGTCTCGCCATCCTCTTCCCCGGAGACGAGCCGCTCGCCAAGTCCTTCAATCGCTGAAATAACGACCCGGTCGCGAAGACCGCTGACAGGATCGGCAGAAAAGGCGACGCCAGCTGCGCGGGCCGCAATCATGCGCTGGACGATCACGGCGGGTGCAGTATCGGTTTCATTGAGGCCGTGTGTTTTGCGGTATTCTGTGACGCTTGCCGCAGACCCTGACTTCCAGACCTTCAGCGCGGCCTTCGCCACATCCGCCTTCTTGACATTGAGAACACTCAAAAACTGCCCCGCATGGGAATGATCGACGCCATCTTCCTGAAGCCCGGATGAGCGCACCGCGAAGGGACCGTCGCCCAATGGTTCAAGCGCTTTGGCAAGGGCTTCTTTCTGAGCGCTGCGCAGGCCGCTTTTCGTGAATGCTTCTGGCAAAAGAGCAACGAAAGCAGGCGGGTTGAAGCCTTCCTTCAAGAGCCGTTCGAGAGATAGTGCTTTCCCCCCGGCGCGGGGTGCGAGAGCGGTTTTCACGGGATCGAAAATAAGCGGAGCTGCGTCCTGTTTCATCAAAGCACACTCCTCACGAAGGTCACGATGAGCGGGATAAAGCCGGCTGCAAAATAACACACGAAAACCCACAGCCCGGAGACAAGATCGAGGCGGTCTCGATGCTTCGCGCTCGGTTCTTCCGCCATGGCCGACGCCGCGCGCAGACAGAAGAAAGCCATGATACCTCCGGCAGCGGCAACCGGGGTAACAAAACCCATTGCAAGCCCGACCGTGCACAGAAGCAGGAAGGAAAGCAGGATTGAACCCATCCAGATGATGATCGCCTTATTGATCCCCCAGAGCTTTGAATAGGTATCGACACCTTCGCGCTCATTCTCCGGTGCGAAGATCTTGCGGCCGATTTCAAGAACGCAGCCATTCATAAAAGAAAGCGCCAGAAAGAGCGACAGGGCAGGGGCTGGCTCGCCGGCTGCAGGCACCCATTCCGCCCCGGTCACAAAAAGATCGAGGAGCGGCATAATCGCCATATGCGAGACAAGATAAAGGAGTGCGCGAGCCTTCAGCCATTCTGGCACGAAGAACTCCACCGTCATCAAGGCAAGCCAGAACCAGACGAGACCAAGCAAAAGAAGAAGCGGCGGGTGATAGAGAAAGGTCGCGATGAGTGCGACCGGAACAAGCGCCCAGCCAATCGTGAGGACCGTTTTGAGCGAGACAAGTCCGCGCGGGATTGGCCGCTCGGGCCGGTATTTCATGTCATCCGGCCCGTCCTTGTATTCGTCACAGGCGCGAAGCTGAATGAAAAGGACCAGCGAAACGATAAAGGCCGTCGCATAGGCGGCATATCCCGGAAGGTCCCGCCCGCTTAAAAAGGCCGACACATTGATGCTTGCTGCGGAAAAGACCGCAAGGAGGATTGACGTCTTTAGAAGCGGTATGCGCTCACTCTGATAGATCCAGAGCCTGCGATAAAGCGGCAGATCGTTTTCAGCTATGTTGGCCAATGGCTTTACTCGTCTGATGAGGAAGGGGCCGATGACGGCGCAGCCCTGTGGCGGGCATAGCGTTCATGGGCGCTTGCAAATTCGTGCGAGGCCATGGCGGCAACAATCGAGATTTCACCGCAAAGGCATAGCGCTGCGGTCACTTCAGCAAAGGCAGACCGGTGACCCGCGCCCTGAAGACCCATAATGCGCAATCCGGCGGACTGACTTGGAAGGCCGGTGCCGCCGCCAACGGTGCCGACCAGAAGATTGGGCATGGTGACGGAAACGAAAAGCGCACCGTTGCGGTCTTCCATCCGCGTAAAACCGACGGCTGACTCCGAGACACAGGCCGCATCCTGACCGGTTGCGATATAAAGCGCTGCAAGCCCGTTTGCAAAATGCGCCTGGGCACCGAGCTGACCGGACAAGAGCGCACCGAGACCGGCAATCCGGCTATAATCCATCATCTGGGAAATCGTTGTATTGAGCCTCGTTTCAACGATCTCGGCCGGGATTGTCACGCTTGCCGTCACCGTCGCACCGCGCCCGGTCAAAAGCCCCAGAAACGAGGCTTTCTTATCACCTGAATAATTGCCTTCCACATACCAGTTTTCCGGCTTTATCGGGCAATGTTCCTCAATGTAATGGCAAAGCGCATGGGTTGCGATCGTCACCATATTCTGGCCCGACGCGTCACCGGTGCGATAGCGGCACAAGAGAAAGCAGACATCATTATCCATCGTCGGTTCGATGGAAATGAGCGTTACGTGATTGGTCGTTGCCTCCGCCGCTTTTTGAAGCGCTTCGGCGTTTTCGATAATCCAGTTGATGAAGATTCCCGTGTCGGCAACACTTGGAAACTTGAAGGCGGGCGTGCGCATGACGCCGTCATAGGTGAGCGCTGCCGTGACACCACCAGCCGCACCCACCACATCCGCCCCGCGCGCATAGGAGGCGACAAGGGCGGCTTCAGTGGTTGCGAGCGGTACAAGATAATCACCGCTAGCGTTCAGGCCATTGATGCGGAGCGGCCCGACGAGACCCATCGGCACTTTCACCGTCCCGATCAGGTTTTCGATATTGGCGCCATAGCTCTCGACGCTTTCAAGCGTATCGGTATCAAGGATCATGTCGCGGTCGGCCTCGGTCGCGTCGCTATCGGCGAGGATCCGTTCCCAGAAGCGCAGCGCGGATTTTGCGTTGGCCCTGCGAGACGGGCGCAGGCGCTTGACCGGATGATCCTTCGCCTGAAGCTGCTCGGTGACGGTTTCCGATGTGTAGCGGGCGCGAAGCCGCTCCATCAGTTTTAAAGTATGAAATGGTATAATCATGCATAGCCCCGTTAATGACCCTGATGATAGACACGAGAAGGATATATTTTCGTTAAATGGACATCGTTAATTTCGAGAATCGTTAAATTGAATGACATTTATGAGCGAGGGCGCGATGCGCGGATTTAAATTATGACGATCATCCCGATTGTTTTTACCGCACTTTTTGGTTGGCTATTCGACTGCCCGCCAAAACTAAACGCGTGAGGCCCTGGAGTTGGCGATCCGTACCAAACCGCCTTTTTTGACCGGCGTTACGTATTGGACGGTTACCACCGTGCGGTTCTGCGTCACCGGCCTCTTCATTCTGACGACGCTGTTTTTTGCGTTCGCAATGCATTATTGGCTTGGCTGGCCGGACTGGGTGCGGAGCTATGGCAGCATCGCATTTGCAATTCTGTTGCTCGGCGCATGGTTCGCGCCGCTTTGGAACCGGATCATGCGCCGCGGCCTTTGCCTTGTGCTCCTGATCCTTCTTGGAACGGCCTATCAGGCGAAAACTCCAGTTGAGCAGGGCTGGGTGCCGCTCCATCAGGAAAAGGTAAGCCCGCAGATCACCGGGAGCACGGCGACGATCGTCAACTTTCGCGACGCGCTCCATTCTGCGGGAAAGGCGTCGACGCCGCGATGGACAACCGCTGAATTCGATCTCGACCGGCTCGTCTCCGCAGAAGTGATCCTGCAACCTTTCGGGGCATCGAAAGCAACCGAACATGTGCTTTTGTCTTTCCGTTTCGAGGATGGCCGCCACATTGCCGTTTCCATGGAAGCGCGCCGCACGAGTTGGGAGAGTTTCGACGCGCTAGCGGGGTTTTTCCGTCACGATCAGATCTATCCGGTGATTGGAACTGAACGCGATCTGCTCTGGAAGCGGCTTGCACGCACCGAGCCTTTTGAGATGAAGCTCTTTCCCCTGAAAGCACCACCGGACCAGTTGAGGATCTATTTCCGGCGCATCCTGGACTTCGCAAGTGACCTCAAACGGACCCCGGAATTCTATTCGACGCTGACCGAAAGCTGCATGACGACATTGATCAAGCTTGCGCCGGAAGTCTTCGATGCTGTGCCCTGGTACGATTACAGGCGATGGGTGCCCGGCTATTCTCTCGGGCTTTTTCAGGAGCTTGGACTGGTGGACAATTCCATGTCAGAGGAGGAATTATCTGAGCGCCATAGACTGAAGCGGGATATCCGCGCGCCATCCGAGTTTCCCGATGATGCAAGCTGGAGTGCCTATATCAGGAGTTGAAGGGCGCTCTGGCCGGGCACAATCTCCAATTTGACGCCTCAAAGTCTCCACCAATCAAGGCAACGCGATTCCATAGAAAACCGCCCATCATCCCGCAGTGCAAAAATATCTGACTTTTTGCTTGTGTACGTATTGTCGCACCCCTGAGCCCGCCTAAATTAGACTAAAGACGTAGGGCGAAAACCGGGGTCGATGTGGCCAGATACGGTTGCGTGCGCGTCAAACGAGCGGGGCAGGGGGTGAAAGCGCGCACGTCTTACGTGCCCTTCCTTGTGCTTTCCTAAGGTCAATCCCGGAGCATAAATGGAGAGCGACCCGTATGAAGAAGTCCCTGCTATTTTGCATCATCGCCCTTTTCCTCGCTGCCTGTTCATCGGCAGAAGAGCGTTTCGATGAGATCAGAAAACAGCCGAATTTCACGTCCTATGAGCGGGTTGTAAAGCAGGAAGCCCGCGCGAACTTCAAATGCCAGGGTTTCGACAGCCGGTCTGAAACCTGCGCCATGATCACCGAATTTACCGCCTGGGATGGCCAGAACGCGGAAAAGATCGCCATTCTTGGAAAGCGCGATCCGAACCTTCACGTGACGGCAGTCTTCCTGCGCCACGACGTGGAAAGCCCGGACGGCTTTAACTGCTATACGAAATCAGTCGTCGATCTCGACGCCTTTGTGGACTTGCCGGAAAACCATCCCGAAGCAGCCCGCATCAAAGACCGGCTGGCCCAGCGCCGTGGCGCTTTCGAGGAAATCCTGACCATATCCAACGTCGTCTGCGAAGCCTATTTCCGCGACGGCCACGGCTACGTGGTGAAAATGTTCACCCCGCAAGGTGAGGAGAATGAGGGCTGGCCCGACCGGACTGTTCTTCTCACAAGCAGACGCTACGATCTGAGGGTCTATAACGAATCCTGATCACGTGCCCCGTGACCGGATTCAAAGTCCGTCCCTGTGAAGGGGCGGGCTTTTTCGTTTTGGCGCCGATCCTTCCTCGTAAATTCACATTGCCTTACTATATGAGGGGTAACGCGGATCTCACGGCGCTTTGAGTGACGTGCCGCGACACCAAACGTTTCAGTCTGTTCGGAATTTTCATCTTGTTTCTGGCGCCTGATTGGCCGCATTTGCGCTGATGGGGCGACACTTGAAAACAAAGCTTTCAAGACACGCTTTAAAGGAGAGACTCCGCATGACCCGCAATCTCATCACCCGCCGGACCGTTCTTGCCACAGGCGGCGCCGCTCTTGTCAC
>JBCDCZ010000057.1:0-19220 GCA_039180865.1 Pseudomonadota bacterium
GAAGTCGCTGATGGCGACCTTCGTTGTTTCGCGGTGCCGAAAGACGAAGCGGCCTTCCACATAGACAGTGTCGTTAGTGTCGCTGAACTTCGAAGGATTGAACTCGAGCGGTTCGTACTCGGAGAACAGAAGCGTGGTCAGGCGGATATAGCCTTCCTTACCTTTGTGTTCGTAACCTGCCCAAGGGATTGCTGCGCGAAGTTCGTCATTGGCTGCTGTCCCAACGACCCACTTAAAATGAGCATGAGCGAACTCACCGAATGCCTTATCGAAGTCGCCAGCATATTGTGCGTCAAGGAAGCCCTTGACGGCAGTAATGTTTGTTGTTCCGGTCATCGGGCTCTCTCCTGTTGTTGCGTTCCGATAAACAGACAAATGATCGATCCAAGCTGATTGAAAAATACGCTCAGTATGGATAGTGTGTTGTATATGAGTACAACAATGGAAATTATTGAACTCCGCGCGCTTGTGGCCGTCGTCGAACGTGGATCGTTTACCGCTGCGGCGGATGCGCTGGAGACGGACAAGGCCCATGCGAGCCGGATCATCTCCCGGCTTGAGAAAAAGCTCGGGGTACAGTTGCTGCAACGCTCGACACGGCGCCTTAATGTCACCGAGGTCGGCCGTGAGGTTTATGAGCGTGCCGTCGGGATCCTCACCGCTCTCGAAGAAACGGAAGCATCGGTTGCCAGGTCCAAAGGTGTACCGACAGGCACGTTGAAGCTGACGGCGGGAACGGAGTTTGGCATGATGGCGGTCAACAATTGGACCGCGCAATATCTCAAGGCATTTCCGGATATGCGTGTGGAGGCAGAGTTTACCAACCGCGTCACGGACATCATTCACGAAGGGTTTGACGTCGCAATTCGCATCGGCAGTCTACAGGATTCCGAACTCAACGCCCGTCGAATTGGCGAACTCGAATACGGATTTTATGCAAGTCCGGACTACCTCCGGCACCGGGCCGAACCCGGAACGCCCGATGATCTCACACAACACGATCTCATCATGTTCGCGACTGGCCGAACCCCAACCTGGGAGATCGTCAAGGATCGCGATGTCAGGAAGATCGCAGCGCCACCGCGCTATTGCGTCAACAACAATAGCGCCGTCCTGCAAATGACTGTTGAAGGGCTTGGCGTGAGTTTACTGCCGCACAGGCTGACGGCCTCTTATGTCGCAGGCGGACGTCTGACTCCCCTTCTCAAAGGATGGGGCCGTATTCCCGTTCAGATCCACGCCGTATTTGCATCGAGCCGTTACATGGCGCCCAAAGTCCGTGCGTTCGTTGATCTCGCCGTAAGAAGCTTCAGGTGAACTCCGCGAATTCGAGAATGAACCAGCTACAATCGCGCTAGTATCCACTCTCGATGTGGGCAGGATAAACGCCTTCTCGTCACAATTGCCCACGCTTTGGTGAAAATGACCTAACTGCTGCTTTTTTAAGAGGTCTCGTGGTTGCCGCACTGGCACACTCACCCTCATCCGTGAAGGAAAAACCGCTCAGAAACACGGGTTTGTGAGTTGGTGTTATCCGTATCATCCCCTAGTTAGTTTTTGCGTCGGGTTTAATCGGATTCGTGTTTGCACAATGGAATTTGTTTTTGCCTACATAGCCGGGATTTTGACGCTCATTAACCCGTGCGTCCTGCCCGTCCTTCCCATCGTTTTGATCAGTGCGCTCAATGCGAGCAAGTTTGGCCCGATTGCCCTTGCCGCAGGCATGAGCGTTTCCTTCGTGATCCTTGGCGTGCTCGTGACGGCATTCGGCGCGAGCGTCGGCCTCACCCAGGAGACGGTCGCACAGATCGGTGCGGGCCTGATGATTGCCTTCGGCGCAATCCTTGTGACCCCGATGTTTGCCCGGCGGTTTGAGCTCGCAACGGCGGGGATTGCATCCGGAGCCGACCAACAAATGAATACCGTGGATTCTGGATCACTGCGCGGTCAGTTCCTCGGCGGACTTCTTCTCGGCACGGTCTGGACACCCTGTATCGGCCCGACCCTTGGCGGCGCGATTGCCCTTGCCTCGCAGGGCGAAAATCTCGGTTTTGTGACGCTCATCATGATCGCTTTCTCGCTGGGCGTTTCGACCTTCATCATCGGTCTCGGCCTTGGCGCGAGAGAGACGCTCCGCGCCCGCGCCATGGTCTTCAGCGGTCTCGCCGAGCGCTCCAAACCGATCATCGGGATCACCTTCATTGCAGTCGGTGCCATGCTCCTTCTGCAGGTTCACCACGCACTTGAGGGGTGGCTTCTGGATATCATGCCGATCTGGCTCCAGGACCTCTCAGTGAGTTTTTAGAAAAAGGATCGCATTTCATGAAAAGACGGACCTTCCTTGCCGGAGCGGCATCTCTTTTGGCCGGAACAGCAACCCTCGGCCTTCTGCCGGAAACAGCGCGCGCCGCGACCTTTGTCGACTATACACCGGGCGCCCTTAAGGCAGCACTCGACGCCGGGAAAACGGTCTTTGTCGATTATTCCGCGAAATGGTGCACTACCTGCCGCCGTCAGAAGCGGGTAATCAATGCCCTTCGCTCGGATAATCCTGCCTATGACCGGGAGATGGTGTTCATGCTCGTCGATTGGGATACCTATCGGCGGCACGAGGTCACGACATCGCGGAACATTCCACGCCGCTCGACGCTCCTTGTCTTGCGCGGCGACAACGAACTCGGCCGGATCGTGGCGGGCACATCGCAACGCCGGATCAAAGAGCTGATGGATAAGGGGCTCTGATCGCGGATATCGGGTAACGTTGGGCGAAAAGCGCCCCTACCCTCAGAGCTGCTTTTTCAACAAGAGCACATCGCCAGAATAATAGGGCGGGCACGGGTGAAGCCGGACGGGCTCGCTTGCGGCCTTTTCATAACCGTTCCTGAAATAAAGCCGCACGGCGCCATAATTCTCGCCATAGACCTGAATGCTCATTTCATCGAAGCCGTTTGCGCGGGCGCGATCTTCCGCCGCCAAGAGAAGCCTCGTCCCGAGCCCCTGGTTGCGCCCATCGGAGAATACAGCAAGCGCATTGATATACCAGGTTCCGACCGAGAGTTTTTCCAGCGCCACGAAGGGGGCGATGGGTGCCGGAAGATCATCCGGGTCGTCGCCTGGCGCTTCGGTAATGGCGTAACTCAGCACCATGCCTGCCGGTTTCCCCTGACGCTCCGCTATCAGCGCATTCGTGTAAGAAAAGCCGCCATGGGGGCGTCTTGCCCGCTCCATCCCGATTTCAAGCGGGTGCTGGCCTTCCGCGCAGGCACGGGTCCAGAGCCAGTTCGGAATCCCCTCCCCGGCAAGATCGATGAGTTTCGCAAGATCTTTCGCGTCTGAGGGCTCCGCCTGACGCAAAATGGCGGTCGCATGAAGGTTCATGGCGTTCCTCCTTTCGATAAAGTCTGTTTTGTTGTGAATGGGGCGCGCCTGCCGGGCTGACACTGGCAGAGGGGCGACGCGCTTCTTTTCACGCGCACTCCCCTCCAAGCCGTCAGGCTGCTTTTTGATAGGCCGCATGACCGGCAACACAGCCCACATGGCGGTGATCGGTGCCGCAGCACCCGCCGACAACGCGGATATTCGGCAAAAGCTCCGCGAGGTCCCGGCTGAGTTTGCCGAATTCAACCGGATCGCCGTCGTCAAGCTCCTCGGCCTCATCGAGTTCGGCATGGCTCATGCGCGAGGCATTCGAGCGGATCCCGCCGATCCGGTTCAGCCAATCCGCATCCGTGTCGAGCACGTCGCGGAAGTGATCGGGATGGGCGCAATTGATCATGTAATAGAGCGGGCCGTTCTCAGTTGCCGCATCCACCTCCATAATCGCCTCGGAAAGCATTTGACCGAACGGCAAGCGTCCATCCGTTTCCAGCGTGAAGGCAATCACGACGGGAACGTCGATTTCCTTAGCCGCTTCAACGATGCCGATCGCTTCCGAAGCCTGGGTGAGCGTCATGGCGCTTATCATGTCCACCCCGGCCTTTCCGAGCGCGTGAATTTGCGGCGCGTGAATGAGAAGCGCATCCTCCGCGCTGATCACCGTGTCCGGCGCATAAGCATCACCCGCCGGGCCGATCAGACCATTCACCAGGATCGGGCAGTCATCGGTTTCATGCACTTCCCTCAGATCGGAGACGAAAGAAACGGCGCGCTGATTGGTTTCTATCACCTCTTTCAGGCTCTGCCCGAGCGGCCCGGCCCATGCCGCCCCCGCCCGCCAGGTCGGCGCATCGAGGATGAAACCGCGCCCGGCCCCCTTCGCAATGCCGATAAAGCGCTCGAAATAGGCTTTCAGATCCGCCCGTCCCTCAGCGCTATCAAGAAGCACGGCAGCGGAAAAGCACGGCAGCTCGTAGCCCTTGTCGAAGATCAGAAATGTTTCCAGTCCCCCGTCGGAGAGGAAGAACCGGCGCGTTTCGGTAAGTCGTTGAATTCGCATAAAAGCTCTCCTTGTCAGTCGATGGCAGAGATCTAATCGCAAGGCGCTTTTAGTTTAAGTTGCCGCATGGTCCGGTTGTGCGGGAATATTTTTTCAAGTAATTTCAGTGGGTAAGCGGACCTGAAGGGCCGGACGCATGAAACCCTCCGCCCGGAACTGGACTCGCAGTACACTAGGATCATTACGGATGGATCAGAAAGCAGGCACGCGCAGCCGGATCCTCGATATTGCCGAGGCGGCGGTTCTTGAAAAGGGCTTTGAAGCGACTTCGATCGAAGAGATCGTTGCTGGTGCCGAGATTTCGCGCGGCGGGTTCTTTTATCACTTCAAGGATAAGAACGCCCTCGCCCGTGCCATGCTGGAGCGCTATATCGAAGTTGAAAACGCGCTTTACGACGATCTTTTCGCGCGCGCCCGCGAACTCAATGACGACCCACTCCATTGCATGCTGATCGGCCTGAAGCTCCTTGCCGAAATGCTGGAAGAAATGCCGACCGGCCATCCGGGCTGCGTGATCGCTTCCGCCGCCTATCAGGACCGCCTGTTCGACGAAGGCGTGAGGGATCTCAACCGGCAGGCGATTTTGGGTTGGCGGAAACGCTTCCGTGCCATGTTCGAGGAGATTGCCGAAATCTATGAGCCGAGCGAGCCCGTCAACATGGATGCGCTCGGCGATATGGTCTCCGGCGTCGTTGAGGGCGGTCTTGTTCTCCAGCGCGCGCTCCGCGAGCACAACAATGCATCCGAACAGATCATGCTTTTTCGGACCTATGTGAAGCTTCTCTTTCCGCGCAAGCACTAAGGGCCGCCACTGATGGCAGACGCCGTTTCGATCAATCACAAGTGACGAGGCTGCACAGAAAATCCTTTTGCAATATCAATGCGGCTCAGCTCAAAATGGCCCCATGGCATCGGCAGTGATGAGACTTCTCGCTAGGACCGCGCGATTGAGCGCATGGTTTCTGTTGTTTCTTGCCTTTGTCTTCATCCTGCCGTCACTGGCCCATCTCGCCATCTGGACGAACAGCGACAAGCCCGCGAGCTGGCATCAGGCCAACTGGTCGAGCGCCGGGATCCTGCCGGATAGGCCCGCCCCCGATAACGCGGAGATTTATGTTTTTTCTGCCCGCACCGGCGGCCTGAAAGGCGCGTTCTCAAGCCATTCCTGGATCGTGTTGAAGCGCAAGGGCGTATCCCGCTTTGAGCGCTATGAAGTTGTCGGCTGGGGCCGTCCGCTTCGAAAGAACGCTTATGCCGCCGATGCCTATTGGTATTCAAACCGCCCGGTCATTCATCATCAAATCACCGGCAAAAAGGCCGAAGCGCTCATCCCGCTCATTGATCAAGCGATTGACGCCTATCGCTTTGCCGACAGAGGCGACTACGTGATCTGGCCGGGGCCGAACTCGAATACGTTTGTTGCGAGCATTCTCCGCGGCATTCCGGGGCTTTCCGCGGCCATCCCAAGCACGGCTGTCGGGCGCGATTTTCCGTCCAATGGCGATTGGTTCGGCCGCCATGAAAACGGCGGTCTGTTCGCAACCTTCGGCGGTTATCTCGGTCTGGTGATCGGCGGCGATACGGGCCTTGAGGTAAACTTCCTCGGCCTCGTCGCGGGGATTAATCCGAATACAAGGGAAATTCTGGTGCCGTCTTTCGGAGGAGTGAGGTTTTGAAGGGGGTGGGCTTGGTACAACCGTTGGGATGGAGCGTGAGCGCCTCCTCAGCACACTTCATTGTAAAATCGGCGAAAACGGGGGAAGCGGACCTTGAGATGGTTCGCTGCATATTAATCGAAACTAGAAGAGTGGACAGCCGATATGGGCAGAGTCTGTAGCGTTGACAATTTCAAGCGAGATGCGTTGCGCCTGGTTGCCTAATCCAGAGTAAACTTCATTAGGAAGTAGAATTTTCGATCTATCGCTCATTAGCCTTTACGATCGAATCTCCACCATAAAACTCAGACTCGAGTAGGTAGTCGACAATGTTCAGAATGTTCGAGCGGTCGGCTGGCGATTGCTCTGAAGATGCATATTCACGTTTCAGAAGTCCTTCCAAAAAGTGAATGTCAGACGAGCGTCTGCCAGGTTGAGTATCATTTTTCGAGATATCTTCGAAAATTGCTTGGGCAGATTCAATTACAATGTCGGTCACATAACAATTGGCTTTTTCAAGCGCGCGAAAGAAGCCAAATGAATGTTCAAAAAAGGCTTTACTCGCGACGAAACTCTTAGCCAAAGGAATGAAGTCGCTAAGTTCGTTATCCTTCAATTTTCCGAAAAAGTCTGCAGCTTGTTTTTGAACCTCATCATCCTCATCATTAAATGCGTCCATCAGTTTAGTTTTTGCCAATTCTTGATGCTCCGTCCAAACGGCTGCCTCCGACACAACGTCCGCTAACAAAGCTCGGTAGGCTGGCCCATTGGCGGCGAGCGAATCGATCTCGTCGATATTTACGCCATTTCTGAACGCTTCACAAAATGCCCACCAAGCACCAATCAGCGGCAGTGTGTCATCTTCTGTTTTCAATAGTTCGACGATGAGCTGCTGGGCCACGCTAGGCAAGTGAAATCCTATAAACGGAAATAATCGAACTGCCTCGTAAGTTCCTAGAGGAGATAAACGATTCGCGGAGACTTGGTTCGCCGGTGGTGTTTCCACCAATTTTTTCAAGTTTTTTCCAAACCGTTGCTTGTCTTCATTAAACAAACGAGACATGACGCCAAGCATGATGCAACGAACACTGACCAACGGTTCAGTTGCAATCCGACGCTCCAACAGGGTCCAAATATCTGGAACTAAATCAGGCTGATGCCAAATTATTCTTCCCATGGTATCCCACGCTTGACATCGGCTCCCATTTGACGAACGAATGATCAACCGGCTTCCTCGATTGATCAGGTCGTCAATGTTGGCTGTTAGCTTTTCGATTTGATCTACTTCATCTGATTGTTCTTCTTTTGCTGAGCCGTTTTCGGCGTAGTCCAACAACAAATTTGTAATTCGCTTGTCATTTGTTAGGTCTGAATGACCTTCGATGAGGTACAAGATGCCGTGATATTCGGACTCAGCAAATCTAGTGTGAATGTCTACAACCACATCCGGTAATAGCGTTAAGTCAGGAAATTCCGCATCTCGCCACCCTTGGAGCAATCCGGAAATATAAGCGCGATGAACTCCTTCGGGCATTTCCCAATAAAGCTTAATAAACCGGTTGGGATCACTCTTTGCAGCAGCTTCTAAACTGTTTGCGAGCTCTCTCACTCCACCGACCAAACGCCCATTGTCACGTGAGCGGAAATCATCGTTGTCGTATTTGTTGATGGCTCGCAGCCACTGTGCATTGGACATCTTTTCTGTGTGTTCGGGCTTTATTGGTGATTGAACTAATTCCACTTCGATCTTATGGGCTTCTTCGGGTGTCGAATGTCCGAACTTGCGATTCAACTCTTGCAGTCGTTGCTTTCCGCCCGAAGACAAAATACTTGATCCAATGGTGTGCAATATGCACCACTCTTTGTAGCCTGAACGGCTCAACCAAGATATGGCGTTTTTCTTGCTGAGATATTCTGTTTCGCCAGCCTCTTTGATACGCGCGAGTAACTTAGCGGCAAATTTTTGTTCTGGCTTCAGGGCAAATATCGTTTTCTCAATCTCACCGACAAGAGTTGGATGGTTGTTAGACACCGCAGCAGCAGCCTCTGCAAATGGTTGCCACTTGGCACCATCGTACCCTGCTTCAAGTAGATTGGGATTGTCGAGCAGAGCAATTAATTGAGGTCCACAATCTTCGGGATTACTGGTGATTGCTTTAAGGTGAAAACTTAAGATCAACTCATGCTCGCTGGGATCAGACAGTTGTAGGTAGCTACGTGCCAGTATCGGATTTGATTTTGCTACCTGGGCAAGGCAATCACCGAAAAGTTCAACCAACTCTTCAAACCCAGCTAGATAACTGCTTTTGTTGCGAATTTTTAGCTTCCACCAGTGAGGCCCATCTTCTCCGGCTTCAATCGTTTGCTGTATGGTTTTAAAAATCGCCTGATGAGTTCCCAAAATAAAAGCTTCTGGAGCTTTTTGGGCAATTGACCGTAACGAGTGAGTGTCAATCGATTTGATATCGTCTCTGTCCAGTAGACTGGCATCAGGATTCATAACGAACCAAGCATCGAATAGTTCGCGAAGAACCTCGCCGCTTTTTTCGGGATTATATTCGCCCCATGTACTCAGAAGCATCATAATACGATCGCGACCATCATCCTTGAACAAGTCAGCAGGATGGCTCTTCACCACATCGTTGCAGAGCTTGATCAATGAGTCGTCGGGCTTATTTCGTCTGACAAATCCGAACCATCCGACAAGTTCTTCGGCGCGGTCTGGACGATCATTCCACCAATTCCTAAGGAGTGCCGAGATCTCAACAGGAAACTCTCCAGCGACATTGGAGAGCCAATTTAACAATTTCCTCTGGCGCCATTCGACATCTGATTCTAGTTCGACTTCTACCCATTTTGTATCGTTCAACAATGAAAACCAATGATGTGTGGTCAGGACTGTTTGGCGAAAAAGTTGAGAAAACTCGGCTTTTGGATCATCCAATTTCAATAATACATTTAGTTCAGCCTGCGTTGGCTCGGATACTGAACCAAGCCACTGAGCGATGGCTAAACGGATATGAAACCTTACTTCGGAGCTGAAAATCAACTCGTCTAATTCTTTCAAATACCGATTAAAGTCATCCTCTCTGAGCGCGTTTAAGATTTGGCGGACCTGGGTTCGCCTGAAAAGATGCTGTTCGGTAGATTTGAGTAGCTCCAGAATACTGCGGTCACTATTCACAAATGACTTTGCGTAGGCCCAATCGAAAAAGCTCTCGTGAAAAAAGTTCAACTGGCTGCCACGAACTACGATGATACCTTCAGAACTCAGCCAGTCTTCACTTCCTGAATATTCTTCTAATAACGAAGTAGGAGCAGAAAGCTTTTGTTTGTCGCTCATCCAATTGGCGATCATTGCCAACGGCTTGGTCAAGGCCCAAACGTATTTTGTATCTGTCGTCAGTTTTCTCTGTTTGTGTTTGGCTAAACGATTGAATAGCTCTGTTCGGCTTTCAAAACCAAACTCGTTCTCACCGATTTCTAAAAATACCGCGAGATTCAACGGCAAGCACAATAGGTCTCGTTGCTGCGGCAGCACATTCGATGTGTCGAAGCCTTTAGCTTTCAGAACCGTTTGGGTTTCGGTTTCCCAATCCAACTTTGGAACTTTAATCTGAACGGTTCGCAAATCTGTCTGTAGATTTCGAAAACGATCATCGTTTTCCAAATCAAAGGTTCGGCAAACAACTACCACCCGAACCCCACCGAATTGTCGTGCTTGGGCAAGCATCTCAAAAATCGCCTGTTTGACCAAACCATCACGCCCAGAAACCTCGCTTACCGCATCGACTTGATCGATTATTAGAACACTTGTCGTCTTTGGGGCTATTCCCTTTAGTACACTTACTGGTGAGACAGATTTTCCAAGTATAACTTCACCAATATCCTTGGGAGTTCGCCGGTCCAATAATTGGTCTATGCGAAAAGCTAAGACTGGAATATCGAGAGAGCGAAGTTCTTCGATTGCTTGGCGAACGACGCCAGATTTCCCCGAACCGGCTTCACCTGTTAGTAATGACAGCCTTGCCCCATGCGGGGACGCCAACTGTTCCATCAATTCGTTCTTCTGTTGGCGATCTACAATTTCACCACCGACTCCGAATGGGATATATGTATCCAAGTATCGTCCATTTGCTGTCAGGATTGATTCTTTGATGGTTGGGTTGTTTTGCCAATCCTTAAATTGCAAATCTGATTGATTTCTCAGCCATTCACGAATCTCGTCGGTTGATATTTCCTGATTGAAACGTTGCTCCATAAATTCCCTGAAGATGGGAAATATCTCCTGATCAGTTTGGATGATATGACTTCCGTAGCGTTCAACCATTTGGGCAATATCTAGCTCTGAACTAGTTCTGACCCAAATTCGGCGCAATCGGTCGAAAGCAATGGATTGCTCCACCCTCCATTCGTCTGTGATCCGCTCAAATTCATCTTTCTTGAGCTTCGCCAGCTTACTCACATATTGTTCGCAGGATTCTGCAATTCGGGCTTCCTCACTTAGTTCACGAAGTTCCTTGGCACTATCTTGAGAGACAAAGTGACACTCAGCCATCGTATCAGCCGCCAACCTCTTGGTAAAAGCCGACCAGATACCCTCTCTTTTCAAGGCTGCGATCGTCCAATTGCCTTTTGGTGAGCTTCGCTTGTTTTGATGCCACTCTGTCTTGGTTTCGTCTTTGAGGAAAAACTCGAAACCATCGAATTCTGGATCAATCCCTTCAAATTTGATCGATTGGTATTCATCACCTGCTACCATCAGCAAACAATTCACGAGCCACAGCGCTTCGTACCTATTGCCAAATTTATCTGCGAGGCCACCTGGGAACATTCGAATAGTCAATTGGGTTTCATAGATATGTGACAGTTACATATTGCGGATTGTTCTACCTTTAAACCTAGCAGCCTCGATACTCGGAAAAACTCACTGATCTGAGACCAGCTGGCCCCTCCAAATCGTCAAAGGAACTTAGCTTAGATAGAAATTAAAATATAATATGGACAGAAAGGTTCCGGGAAACACGACTATTACCCATGAGGGAAAGCTTTGCGCCGGAAACAATGATAGCTGCCTCTGCCAGGACCCGCCACGTCTTGAAAGCGCCCCCCCAAAAACCGCAAGCTCGCTCTAAGCTGCGCACCGTGGATCACGGTGCCGTCTGAGGACAAGCCTTGAGGCAACCTTTCCCGGCCTCGTCGCAGGCACCAATCCGAACACGCGTGAATTCCTCCTGTCTGCGTTCGGCGCATGGACGTTTTGAACGTCCCTCCCCTCAATAGCCACGCTCGGGATCAACAACATTGTTGAGGTCTTCTCCTTTAATCCAGCGCTCGAGGTTTCCCAGAAAGAGATGGAAAGACGCCTCATCCCACCCCTCATAGACAGAGGAACAATGCGGTGAGATCAGGACATTTTCAAAACCCCATAGCGGGTTATCCCGTGGAAGCGGTTCTTCTTCAAACACATCCAGAACCGCAGCTCCGACCGTTCCGTTTTCAAGCGCTTCGATCAGTGCACTCTCAAGAATAACGTGCCCACGCGACACGTCAGCCAGAACGACCCCATTTTTCATGCGGGCGAACGAAGCATGGTCCATAAGGTTGCGGGTTTTGTTGGTAAGCGGCGTACTCACCGCAACAAAATCAGCCTTCGGCAGCAACTCGGCGAGAGCGTCGGATGCGGCGACCCGATCAACATTTTCCATAGCCTGCGGATTGGCCCGCGTTCCAATCACATGCATCCCGAAAGCCTTGGCCCTTTTTGCAAGCGCCCGTCCCGTGCTGCCGAGCCCGACAATCAGCAGCGTCTTTCCCTTCAGCGGTCGAACCATCCGGTCCCGCCAGATCTTTTGCCTTTGATCACTTTGGAAGCCGGGCACATCAAGCGTGAAATGGAGGAACCCGCCGATCACATATTCCGCCATCATGTCGGCGGCGACACCGGCGCTGTTGGTGACGATCACTTTCGAGGGATCCCATATCCCGAAATGGTCGGTTCCAGCCCCGCCATTTGAAATCCATTTCACGCTGTCATTTTCAAAGAGCGCATCGCGGGGATAAGCCGGCGTCCCATTGAACCTGACCGTGTAGACGATCTCGGGGCGGAAGCCTTCCAGGATGGTCGGCACATCCTCATAGGTGTTGCACTCCCGGAACCGGATATCCGGGAATCTTTCCGAAAGGTCCGCCGCCAAGGGTTCCGTCTGATCATTGTGGAGCAACACTTTTGGAAGGTCAGCCATCACCCGCCTCAACCGGTGCGATGACAAGGTCGATGAGGTCTGAAAACGGCCCCTCAGGATCAAGAAGGCGGTCCGTCATCGACCATAGAGCCGTTTGCCGGTCGGCGTCGAGGACCGGGGTCATGGTCTGGAACTTTTCTCTTATTTCGGCTTCTGTCATCGGCGCTTCCGGTCCTCCCCGCGCGTGAATGTCGCCTGATTTCAGGATGGATCCATTGTTGAGCTCAACGGTGACATCCGACCACCGGTTTTCTGGAAACCGTCTCGAATGGCGGTCGTCGACGTCGATATCAATCCTCTGAAGCACATCCGCGACGGCCTGATCCCGCAGGCCTTCACCCTGAATATGCTCCGGGCCTATCCGCCCGTGAACCATGTAAGCGGCAAGCGCAAATTGAGCCGAATATTGCGCCTGCGATGTCGATGACGGCATTCCTGGAAAGAGAGCCGCTGCTTCATCAAATGTCCGGACCTTGATGGCGGCAACGTCAGACGCAGCAAATCCATGGCTTTTGACCAACGCGTCGAGAGCATCGATCGCCGCATGTGCCCAACGGCAAATCGGATAGGGTTTGATGTAATTCTTTTCGATTGTCCAATTTGTGCCGAGGTCGCTCCAGATCCCGGCAACAGCATCCTCCGTCACGGTGATGGCCGGTGCGCCTTCAAAGCCTTCCTCGGCGAGAAGGACGGCCATTGTGCCTGTAAAAGCGCCCATGCCGGAGCCATCATGAAGCATTGTCGGGTTTGCAATCTCGCGCATCATCTGACTGCGCGGTCCATGATATTCCGCAATCCCAAGCGCCTGATAGAAATGTCCGGGAGAACTCTTCCGCAATCGGCATCCGAGTGCCGCAACACCAAGCGCATTCCAGGCGCCGGACGTGTGATAATCATCGACCGTTGCGTGAAGGGCTATTCCTGCCCGCGCGCCAACTTCATAAGAGACAACCAGCGCCTTTAAGGCGTCACGCGCCGATAAACCGGGACAGTGATGGCCAAAGGCAATCAATGCCGGCACAACCGCACATCCGATATGCCCTTTGGTCGGGTTATAGCCATCATGGGCATCCAGATTGTCGATCTGGGTTGCCGCAGCATATGACGCTCCAGGAATAGAGGCTTTACGGCCATCGAAGAGGATCGGTGCCGCATCCTCCGCTTTCCCCGCAGCATGAAACCGAACAGCATGATTGCGTGCGATTTTGCCCGCGTCGAGATGGGTCGCCCCTGCCGCGACCCCCAGCGTGTCGACAAGAAGGATTGCTGCCATTTTAAGGGCGCTTTCGGGAAACGCATCATTACCGAGCGTGAAGTCTGATAGTGTTTCAAAACTCATAAGCGCTCCATTTCCAGCAGCTTACCAAAACCAGCGACTGGCTCCTCAAACCCGATCATTTGTAATGCCTGAACCATCATGGCCTGATTGGAGGTCACCACAGGTTTGCCGATTTCTTCTTCAAGGTCCGAGATGATTTCGACACTTCGCATGTCCGTGCATGAGAGGACGACGGCTTCTGCCTCTTCATGGTTCGCTTTTCGGGCAAGCTCCAATATCGAGGCTGGCGTCAACGCGCCCTGCCCTTCATTTCCAAGCCTCTCCGAAACATCCGATCGGGCAATTGTTTCAATTCCCATTCTATCCAGAAATTGGATCGCAAGATTGTTGATCGCCGGAACGTAAGGCGAGGCAAAACCGATCCTCGATAGTCCAAGAAGGGTCAAGGCATTCACCAAGGCGCCTGCTGCCGTCACCGTCTTGGCACCGCTTGCCGTGTTGATCATCGCGGCAAGACCGCGATCAAAGTCCGGCCCATGGGTCAGGGTCGCGGACGTGCACCCATAAAGAACGACATCGGGCTTTACCCCCATCAGCAATCTGATTGGTTCGTCAATGTCGGAGGATCCCAAGCCTTTCATCTGGTTTTCGTCGGGGATTTCCTCTTCGTCATAGCCGCCCATCCGCGCGACATGCATGGATATTCCGGCGGGGCCCATCAGCGCCATATCTGGCTCAAGGTTGGCGTTTGTGAAGGGAACGAGAATTCCAAATCGGGCCCGCCCGCGTGATGCGCTCACCTGCAAGAGATCGCCCTCCATTTGATCATCCGGTCTGCTGCAACGTTCATCGCCTTTGCCGTCCCGACTGTCATGCGCACCATGCCAGGCAAACCTGCGCCGGCCTGTTTTCGAAGAAGAATGCCCTCTTCACGCAGACGCTGATCGAGGTCATCTGCATTCGCCTCAGTCTCGCAATCAACCAGGAGGAAGTTCGTGAAACTTGGATAGACCTTGAACCCGGCGCTTTCTAAGTCCGTCGCGATCCGGTCTCGAATCTGAACCGTCAAATCGCAGGTTTCGCGCATATAGCGCTGGTCCCGCAAGGCAGCGAGCACCGCGGCTTGCGATAATGACGAGACATTGTTCGGATTGAGCACCTTTCGGACTTCGCGTTGAACCGAACCCGGAAAGAGACCCCAGCCGACGCGATAGCCTGCCATGCCATAGGCTTTGGAAAAGGTTCTGAGGACAATTGTGTTGCCGTCCTCGACCATATCAAAACAGCGTTCACCGAGAAGATCGGCAAACTCGCCATAGGCTTCATCAATCACCAGAAGGATGTCGTCGCGCAGGCCCTCGCGAAGGCGCACGAGGTCTTTCTTGGAAAGGCGCGTGCCCGTGGGGTTTCCCGGATTTGCAATGAAGACCAGACCCGTATCGGACCGCGCGGCATCAAGCATGGCAGGAACCGATACGGTCGCGTCAACTTCCGTAACCTGATCGACCCTCGCATCCGATAAAGCCGCGGCTGTCCGAAAGAACGGATAAGCGTGTTCAGGAACCAGAACGCTCCGCTTCGGGCCGGAATAGACGCTCGCAATGGCCGCGATCAGATCGAGCGATCCGTTGCCGCAGAGTATCCTGCTTCCTTCAATCGCGTGGACGTCAGCAAGCTCTTCCCTGAGATCGCGCCAGTCCGGATCCGGATAGAGCATGCTCTGCGACAAGGCACCCTTTACCGCTTCAGCGACTTTCGGACTTGGCGGGCGAAAGCTCTCATTCTGGGAGAGTGAGATGATGTCACCGGATGCCGCTGTGCTGAGATCCGCCAGAGCATAGGCCGCCATCGATTGAATATGGTCGCGCGGGATCGTCACGTCGCTTTTCCGTATTTCGTTCTGGCGGCTTCAGGACTGACAATGCCGTTCGCAACGTCTTTCTCAAGCGCCTCCGCCTCGCGCTCATTTGGGCGCCCGTACCCGCCACCTCCCGGCGTTTCGAAGATCAGTCTCTCACCGCCCGCAACTCTGAGTTCGCCTTTTCCGGGTAAATCCTTGCCGTTCTTACCGATCCGTATGCGTCCGGGCGCGCCATCCAAACCACCGGATCGTCCCTTCGCCGGATTGACGATCCGCTCGACCGACAGGAAAACCAGGAAATCTTCGTTCGTCGATGACGTGATCTCGATCTGTTGCCCCAATCCACCGCGCTTGCGCCCTGCACCACCGGAGTCGGTCCGCAATTCTCTTCGATGAAAGAGGATCGGGGCGGTCGCTTCCGTGGTTTCAACCTGACTTCCCCATACGCCGCTTGGAAACGCCGTCGCAGACAGGCCGTCAAAGTCCGGGCGGGCTCCCGTCCCGCCATTGAAGACGAGTTCAACGGCAAAGTGTGTTCCGCCCCGATCAATCGCGTCCGGTGTGTACCGAAGCGGCAAGTCATACATGCAGGACGCACCTTCTGCCGGTATCAGTTGAGGGACGGCTTGCGAGAGGCAGCCATAGACGAGATCCGGCGTCATCTGACCGATCGTGTGACGCATGGCAACGGGTGCAGGCGGCTGTGCGTTGAGGATACATCCTTTGGGCGCCACGACCTTGAACGGGGCGAGCGAACCCGCATTGTTTGGAATATCCGGCCCGATGATGCAGCGGAGCGCAAACACCGAATAGGCGGTCGCATAGTTCAGCGGGACATTGATGCCCTTTCCGACACAGGGATCGGTGCCTGAAAAATCAAGGAGAACCTGATCGTCCGAGATCGTGAGGGTGGCACGAAGATCAACGGGTTGATCATAGCCATCGACCGTCAATGCGCTTTCCCAGCTTCCCGCCGGCAGGTCTTTTATCGCAGCAAGGGTTCCCTGCCGCGATGTCTCAATGATGTAATCCGAGAGGGCTTCGAGGTCGGAAATCGAAAACTCCTTCATCATTTGAAGGAGCTTGCCGGCACCCGCCTCGCAGCAGGCAATCAGCGCATAGATATCGCCCTCATTGGCAATCGGCTCGCGGGAATTCGCCTTCACAATCTCAAGAAGGAGCGCATTGATTTCTCCACGATCAACGAGTTTGCATGGCGGGATCAAGAGACCCTCATCGTAAATGTCGGATCCTTCCGGTCCCATCCCGAGCCCGCCGAGATCGACCAGATGAGACGTACACGATGTGAAACCAACGATCTCACCGTCATGGAACACCGGCATCATCAGGAGAAAATCATTGAGATGACCGGAAGCAATCCACGGGTCGTTCGTCATGTAGATGTCGCCGGGCTTCATGTGCTGAACCCCGATTTTTGCCCTGAGCGTCTTCACCGCTTCCGCCATTGTGTTGATGTGCCCGGGCGTGCCGGTCACAGCCTGGGCGAGCATTTGGCCTTGTCCATCGAAAATCCCAGCCGATATATCGCCGCATTCCCTGACAATCGGGCTGAAGGCGGCTCGGATGAGCGCCATTCCCTGTTCTTCAACCAATGCCAACAACCGGTTCCACATGACTTGAAGGCGGGTATCGCTCTTGATCATGATTTGGGCTCCTTGATCCTCGAAAGCCTTATCGCCTCGTCTCCGTCGATGACGGCCTCAAAGTCGACGCTCACCAGCGTGGTGGTCTGAGGTTCCACAATCAAAGCGGGGCCGACAATCAGATTGCCGGGCTGCAAGTCGGCTCTGTCAAAGATTGCGGCGGTTGTTGGTTGCCCCGTTAGATCGCAAATGATGTCGCGGCTCTCCTTGGACGTGATCCGTCTTGGCGAGACTGGTTTCGGGGCCTCGGAAACCGTTTTCGACGGCGTTGAAATCGTCAGACCCCAATTCAGGATTTCTATCGTCATTCCCGGAACGGCCCGGCTGAAGATCCGTCGATACTCGGTTTCGAACGCCGCCCGAAGAGGATCGATATCGGAACCGGTCAGCGGATGATCCGGGAGGTCCACTTCAATCTCGTGGCCCTGACCATGATAGCGCATGAAGGCAACACGCCGTCTGGTGAGACCGCTATCCGGTGCCCCTGCCCGGACGACCGTCACCGCCTCCTCCTCCATCTCGCCGAGAAAGGCGTTAAGCGCCTCGACATCAAGGTCGTCCAGTGTCCTATAGTTTGACCGGATGACCTCGAAGGAAATCGGGGCGTGGAGAAATCCGACCGCCGATCCAACACCCGGATTTTTCGGAACCAGAATCCGGCCCACATTCGTTTTCCGCGCGACCCGCGTTGCATGAAGCGGACCATTTCCCCCAAACGCGATCATCAGACGGGTTTCGAGGTCTTTTCCGGATTCAACCGCATGCATCCGTCCGGCAGCCGCCATGCTTTCATCGACAATCTCGCTGATCGCATTGGCGGCCTCGATCTCCGAGAGTTGAAGCGGCTCCCCTAAGTCAGATCCGACAACCTTCTTTGCCTTACCGGCATCGACCCGCAAACGCCCTTCTGCAAACCGGTCCGGGTCGATATAGCCCTGAACGATATCGGCATCGGTCACGGTGGCGTTTCTTCCGCCTTTTCCGAAGGCGGCAGGCCCGGGATCGGCCCCGGCGCTTTCAGGACCGACTTTCACGCGTCCAAGTTTATCGACAGAGGCAATCGAGCCGCCCCCCGCGCCGATTTCAATCATTTCAACGACCGGGATTCTGACCGGCATCCCCGAGCCTTTGATAAACCGGTCGGCACGCGAGACTTCAAACTTCCGCGCGGTCTGGGGCCGGTAGTCGTCAATGAGACAGAGCTTCGCCGTCGTGCCGCCCATATCGAACGACAGGACATCGGTTTCGCGAGATGCGCGGGCGATGCGCGCTGCAAGAATGGCACCGCCAGCCGGGCCCGATTCAACAAACCTGATCGGAAGACGCCTCGCCGTTTCAACGGTCGTCATGCCGCCCCCTGCCGTCACTAGAAGGATCGGGCAATTGAGCCCTTTTTGAGCGAAGCCTTCTTCAAACTCCGAGAGATAGGTCGCCATCAACGGCTGGACGTAGGCATTGGCCAAAGTCGTGCAGAGACGATCGAATTCGCGCGCTTCCGGGCTCACCTCATGACTGACCGAAATCGTCAGATCCGGCATCCGCGCCTCTATGAGCTCCTTCAGTCGGATCTCGTGCGCCGAATTGGCATAGGAATGGAGAAGGCAAATCGCGACGGCCTGCGTCTCGGACGCTTCAAGATCGGAAATGAGATCGTCAATCGCGGCTTCATCCAGCGGCGCGAGTTCATTGCCCTTCACATCCATTCGACCGGCAATCGTGAAGGATCGGGAGCGTGGAACGATCAGATCCGGCTTTTCGAGATTGATGGAATACTGGCTGTAGCGGCGCTCATAGGCGATCTCGAGGATGTCCCGGAAACCGTGTGTCGTGATGGTTGAAACCCGTGCGCCCCGCCGCTCGATGAGGGCGTTTGTTGCCAAGGTCGTGCCGTGGACGAGCCCGGCAACGTCAGCCCATTTGGCCTTTGCTTCAGAGAGGACGTGGCAAGCCCCTGCAAGGGCGCCCTCTTCGGGACTATGAGGCGTCGTGGGCGTTTTTGCGGTTGCGATGATGCGCGCTTGTCCATCCATCAGGACGGTGTCGGTAAAGGTGCCACCGATATCAATCGCCATGCGCAGGCC
>JBCDCZ010000058.1:0-19193 GCA_039180865.1 Pseudomonadota bacterium
ATCAGATGCATGCGTCCGGCAGCTTTTTCAACGCGGGCGAGGATATCGAGACCATCGGAATCCAAACGCTCGGCATAGTCTTCACGAAGGATCCCGACAAACGCATCCATCCTTCTGAGCGGCGCTCTGAGATCATGCGCCGCTATAGATGACAGTTGAACAAGAGATGCGTTCGCCCGCTCAAGTTCAAGATGGGTCGCCGCCTTTTGTTCATGGCAACAGCGCTCGCGCCGCGCCAGACTTTCTGCGTCGCGGCTCAAAAAGCCAATCTGCGAATCTTTCAAATCACCGGAGAGCCGGACCCGACGATAATTCGATGCCAGAGACTTCACCAGGCTGTAGGCAACACCTGCAAGAGTGAACCCGACCAATGCGATCGCAATCGCACCCGGTGCCAGATAATCGGTCCCGCGCCAAATATCCGATGCACCGACTCCGCTTTCACTGGAAGAGCCGCCAAAATAGAGCGCCGCAAAGTGCCATGCCACGACCACCAAGCACAAAGAAACCGTCAACACGGCTAGCGGCGTGAACCGCTCCGACTCGGGCATCAATGCACTCCTCAAACCGCTTTCCGGCTTTGTCCTTTGATATTGCGAATTTGACGTAGCATCTAACAAGGACATTCCTCTTCGCGATGGCGGGAACACAGTCTCGTTTCTGTGACGGCTCTCAGGAAGGCTCAACGGCGCTTATTGCCAAAAGAGTCTCGATATCATTGAACAATCTGCTGTTTCACACTTGGGACATTTGACAGAGCGGCGAAGAATTCATCGGAAGAAAACGGTTTCACAACATATCCGTTCGCACCGCGTTCGAAGGCTTCAAAGATGTCGGACTCATCGTCTGATACAGAAAGCATAATCACTGGAGTCTCGCGGTAGGCGTCATGGGCACGAATGAGATCAAGCAGTTCGAAACCATTGCAGCGTGGCATGTTGATATCGACAATGATGATGAACTCGGTTCGCCCATCCGTCGTCATCTTGATATGTTCCAACGTCTCGAAAAGCTTTTCCGGTTTTTTCTCAGAGATGAACCGATTGACGATGCCCTGTTTACGCATCTGCCTCCGGGTCAGGAAAATTTCATCCACATTGTCGTCAACCATCACGAAGATGGAATCCACCAGTTCATTCATGTGCGCCCCACTAAGCTCGACCGTTCCGATGAGTGTCCATTGTTCTTGTCGTTATTGGCGGACAGGGGATGAGGATAATGCCGTAGTCATTTCCACATTCGTAAAAAAATCGAATGAATTTCTTAGGAGAACCTTAACCAAACCAACGGCCAAACCGCTGTGTTTTCGGCATAAACCATCGATCGCATGGGATTTTGAGCAAGATCCATCGTTCTTGGAATTTGCACCCATCCGTATTTCTGATTAGAAATTTCGATGCTTTCAGTTGGTGATAATTCCTGATCTGGGAGCTTTATGGCGCCAATTTCGGGCGATAGACTGACCCGAGGGACGAATCGCGGAGCGTTGGGACGAGTGAGCATCTTCAAACGGATATTCTCAGGTGGCGATGCAAAAGAGAGCACCAGGCCCGAAGAACCCACCCTAGAGGAGGCGGATGCTCCAACCGGCATGGTCAGCGTCGGCTGGCTGCTCTCGGAAGAAAAGGCGAGTGTCATTTTCTATCCGCCCGAGCGCCTCAAGGTCGAACAACACGGGACACCGCACGGGAAATCCGTTGCCCGATGTCCGGCCATTCTCGGACTGGAGGCCCGGCATTTCATTATCCGCTCGCCCTTTGACCTCAATCTGCGCTTTGGGCGCACAAAAGAGGGAAAAGCCGTTGTTCAAAATGCCGCTGGCAATCAAAGCGCGTTGAGACCGGAGGCGTTCAAGAGGCGGGTAAGACTGCAGTCGGAAGCCGAATGGCGCAAACCCGGCTGTCCCGTCCTGCAGGTGACGCTTCCCTATATCTTTATTGCCGATGAACCGGTCTGGATCAATCAGCTGCCGGCCTTCGCCCACTGGACAACACCGCAGCAGCCGGGCCTGATGCTTGGCGGACGTTTTCCAATTGATGTCTGGCCACGCGCGCTCATGTGGGCTTTCGAATGGCGCGATGTTTCGCAACCACTCATCGTGAAGCGGGGAGACCCGCTCTTCTATGTTGCTTTCGAAGCCTCGCCGCCCTCCAGGCCGGTGAAGCTCGTAGAAGCGGAGCGGACCGAAGAACTCTCCACCTACATGGAGCGGATCTCAGGCGCGGTCGATTCCGTCAATCAGACGTTTTCACTCTTCGATCAGGCCCGCAGATTCCGACCGGAAACCCTTTTAAAACCGGTAAAGCGGCCGGTGGGTAGTTAGCAATCACAAACCCCATATCGTTTCACTATTCTTGGCAAGATTGGGCCGCTTTAACGGGATGGCTAGTCAACGACCATTGCCATGCACTTGAAAACACAGCACTTCACGACATTGCGCCAGCTACAATTGATCCAATCGACACTGTGTTATTTTAGCGACATATGATCTGGACTCAAAGATACCTGTGATAATATGTTGACTGTATTACTCCAATTTTCCAAGTTTCCCGCTGCATGAAGTCGTCGTTGCGCAAGTATTTCTGGAAATCAGAGAGCCTATCATAGAGTTGGATCCTGCTTCATTCTCCTCAATTGGATCCCTGTTGCGCTATCGGGCCGACAAAGCAATGGCTGCGTGAGCACGCGGGCTTTGGATCTACGGAACGGTTCCGCAAACCAATGTTGCTCGCGTACGCGTCTCCTTAGAGGTGACACATTTGAAGAAATCTGCGACAAAATCCGGCGGCGACCTCGTGGCATTTATGGAAAATCGAGGAGAATTGCTGTCCGTTGCCCGTTCAGTAGTCAATGATCCAACCCTCGCCGAAGAACTGGTTCAAGAAAGCTGGTTTCGATGGAGCGGGCGGGGCTATCCGAAATCGGATGCACGCCCGATCCTTAAGCGCATCGTTACAAATCTTGCACGTGACTTTTTACGACGTCGGCGCACGGAGACGACGATTGTGGATACGCTCGCCCTCGGCCATGAGGCGGCACCAAACATCGAAGACATCGTAGTTGCGAGAGACCAGATTGCTAAAGTTCGCGAAGTT
The DNA here is from genome assembly GCA_039180865.1 of Pseudomonadota bacterium. Lineage (GTDB taxonomy): Bacteria > Pseudomonadota > Alphaproteobacteria > Rhizobiales > JACESI01 > JBCDCU01. The sequence continues at coordinate 3,096 of JBCDCZ010000058.1, forward strand.
CTGAACGAGATGCCGGAACGCACGAAGATTGCATTTGAAATGAGTTGTTTCGAAGGCTTCACATATGCGGAGATTGCTGAGAAACTGAATATCTCTCGACCGAGAGCGCATCAACTGGTTCGCCATGCTCTCACCAAAATCACCGTCCGCCTCGGAAAATAAACATGAAATCCTGGTGGCCATTGCAGCCATTGTTTAAGAAGCGTCTCAGTGACAATAGCTGTGTGTAATGACCACGACCGATCGTGACCGCTTAATCGAAGAAGCCGCGGACATATTCCTCAGTCTCCGTGACGAACCCGATAACGGAGAGTTGGAGAGACGAAAAAAAGCGTTTCTCGAGCGAGGTACTGTTGAGCGCGAAGTATACCGCGAAGTCGAGAGAGCGTGGGGTGTCGCGAAGACAGCGAAGCGCGGGCGAAAGAGACGGACCGGTCCAATCCTCGCTCTTGCCGCATCTCTCGTCGTGGCACTTTACTTAGGTCCCGGATTGTACCTGTCCATCATAGCCGACATCCGAACCACGAACCTGTCGCAGGAAATCACGCTGCAATCGGGTGATTCTGCGCATCTCGACGCAGAAACAGCTATTCAGGAAGAAAGTGATAACTCGGCCCGTCGGATAACCCTTCTCCAAGGAGCTGCTTACTTCGATGTTGCGCCAGATGGGCGTCCGTTCGTTGTCGCGGCAGATAACCTAAGTATCCGGGTTACCGGGACGGCTTTCGAGGTGAACAAAGCTTTCGATGTAATATTAGTCAGCGTTTTTGAGGGGGTCGTCGAAGTCACCGACGGAGAGCACACACAAATCGTTCAAGAAGGCGAGAGAGTCATTCATTCGACTGTTGAAACGACATCGCCGGAAAAAGTCGATCAAAGTTCGATTGCGCGCTGGCGGGACAACCGTATCGTCGCAGACGGCATGACCTTTGCCCAACTTGCTGCGGTACTCGAACGGCGCATTCCAGGCAACGTCATTATCGTTGGCGACGATCTTCAAGCCACACAGATTACCGGCGGTTACGATCTAACAAAACCGTTGTCGGCGCTCAGGTCTATGGCGGCGGTCAGGAATGCGCGGGTTATCACTGTGCCGTCGGTCGTGACGGTGGTTATTGAAAACTAACGAGATCGCCCCCTTAACAGAACACGTTCCCATTCGTTTTAGGTCTGAATGTAGGGCTTTGCGCAAGCCCGCCAGATAGGGGACAACATGATCTTTTTCAGAAAATTATTCGGCCTTGTGTCGCTGTCCAGCCTTGCTTTCGCCTCATCGGCTTACGGTCAAATCGGAAGTGAACCACAGCCGATCGATATCCCGTCGCAACCGCTTGGCGCCGCGATTGGCGAGTTTGTCAAAGAGACTGGTGTGCAGGTTAGCGTTGATACTAGACTTATCGAAGGCTCGCAAAGTGCAGCAGTTAAGGGGGTGATGACACCGTCTCAGTCTCTTGATCGCATGCTCACGGGGACGGGGCTAAGTGCCAATTCTCTTGGTTCTGATGGTTTTGTCCTTCGCGGACAATTTGCGCTGGAAGCCGAGGAAGATACTCTGCTTGACGAAGTTGTCATCGTAACCACACGGCGGGCTGAAGAAGCGCTCAACGACGTCCCTCAAAGCGTGGTTGTGCTCGGTGAAGACTTCATCGATCAATCCGACATAGATGACGCATCGGAAGTGTTTAACAATATTCCCAACGTGTCCTTTATCGGGGGAAGCAATCCCGGCTTTATTCAGCCATCGGTTCGGGGAGCGAGCAATCTCGTCGGTGACGGCGCAACCTCACCAGCGGTAGGGGTCTTTGTTGACGGTCAGATTATCAATCCCACAAGCCTTTTGGGTGGTATCGGAAGTCAGGCGAACACGCTTGATCTTGAGCGCGTGGAGACAGTCCTCGGCCCTCAGAACAACAATTTCGGCAGGGGCACTATTGGGGGCGCCGTCAACTTCGTCACGAAGAAACCGACCGATGAAGTCGAGCTTGTTGTGGACGGAGAAATTGGTTCTTTTCCGGATGGAAAGGGGAGTATCGTCCTCAATACGCCGATCATACGGGATGGGCTCTTGTCGGCCCGCCTCGTCGGTTTCGGCAGCGCATCTGACGGCTTTGTCGATTTTCTGACCGGACAGCCGAAAGATTCGATTGGATTTTCTGATGGAGGCTTTCGCCTGAATCTGCGCTCGCGCCCCACCGACCGGCTAACAATCGACGGCTCGGTTTCCTTTGACCGATCGCAGTTTGACACCTCCAACATAGCAACATTGGCGAGCATCGATGCCGGCGACCCGGTTTTTGACGGAGCTTTTGTGGACGAGAACCAGGTTGACCGGCTGCGTGGTAACATCACCATTTCCCAGGAATTCGATTCAGGGCGTTTGAACCTGAAAGGGTCCTTCTTTTCAAGTGACAACGATTTTCCCAACGACACGGATTTAACATCCTTCGATCTTGTTACGACTTTTCTGACCCAGGAAAACCAGATTGTTAGTGGGGAGGCGCGTTTCGACAGCCGGAAATTCAATCTTCCGAAAACCCTCGGTCAAATCGCATTCAATACTGGCGTATCAATTGGCTTCACCGAGTTCAGCAGTTCAAGCGTTATTGATCCGGGTACGATTTTTATTCCACCGGCAACCTTGCTGACGCTACCCGATGGTTTCGATATCACGCTAAACTCTGATCAGGAGGTACTCACCTTCGGTGTCTTCGGCGAATTACGGTGGCAACCGATCGAACAATTGGAGATAGCAGGCGGCCTGCGATACAATCTGGACGACGTGACCCAGACCGGCGAGACGATCAATACAATCCCGCCGATAGGCTTGCCGTTGCCTGTCGGCGTCCCACTGACACTTGGCGAGGAAACTTTCACCGCGCTGACACCGAGTGCGTCCATCAAGTACGATTGGACCGACCGCCTGTCGACATATTTTTCTTTCTCCACAGGCTTTCGAGCAGGTGGTTTCAACATCACAACCACAAGCCTTGATTCATTCGAAGAAGAATTCTCGCTTCAATATGAAGGTGGCGTTCGCGCGAGCTTGTTCGACGACCGTGTCGCAATTACTGCAAGCGGTTTTTTCCTAGATCGCAACGACGTACAGGCGACGGCACTGGAATTGATCGACGGGATTTTTCAGCCCGTCATCGGCAACGCCGAGGAGGCGAGAGCTATCGGTGGCGAAATCGGTATCTTAGTCAAACCGATAAGCGGCCTGACACTCGATACGAAATGGGGATTGAATTTTACCGAGTTTACGGAATTTACCAGTGGCCCTGACTTTGATGGAGATGGTTTACCCGACGATCTAACGGGTCTGGATTTGCCCAATGCCCCGGAACATACCTTGTCCATTGTCGGGGATTATCAGCATCCCGAGGCTCTGTTCGGAAGCGCATTTCCTTTCGTGCGCGCAGAATTCAATCTCAGGACGAGCTTCGATAGCGGTATTGGAGATCCTGATGACGTTGATTTCACCCTCAGTGGCTTTGAAATCTTGAATTTCCGCGCCGGTCTTCGCGCCGACAATTACCAACTGGAAGGGTTCGTGGAAAACGCGCTGAACGAAGTTTATGGAACGAACATCGTTCTACCGGTTTTCGGAGGTGCTGAACCAAATGCGGCAGTTGGCCCGACACGGCGCTTCGGTGTGCGCGGCCGAGTCATATTCTGAGGTCTTTTCAAATTGCCTTGGTGTACGACCTGCGACTGATTGCCGGAGTGATAAAGCAACTTAGTTGCGACGTAAGTGCAGCAGCGTGCGGTTCGGGTTGAACCGCACGTTAGGGCTTCGCGAGCGAATTCGGAGTCTGAACAATTTTTCCATAAAGAAAATGGCTCCCCGAACAGGACTCGAACCTGTGACCCAGTGATTAACAGTCACTTGCTCTACCAACTGAGCTATCGGGGATCAGCCAGTGCGCATTTCACGCTAGGCGGCTCGTATAGCAAAGGTGCGAGCGCTTTGCAAAGCCAAAAGATAGATGAGATGTGAAGAAAGTAAGCGCCACCTGAAGATCGTCAGATATCGAGCTCATCGACGAATTCGGCATTCTCCTGAATGAAGGCGAAACGCGCTTCCGGCTTGTTGCCCATAAGCTGAGAAACGCTGCTTTTCGTAGCATCCACATCGCTCTCACGAACCTCGATGCGCAACAATGTGCGTTTGCTCCGGTCCATGGTGGTTTCTTTAAGCTGCTGCGGCAGCATTTCACCAAGACCCTTGAACCGGCCGATATCGATCTTTCCGCGGCCGTTAAACTCCGTCTCAAGAAGCTCATCTTTATGGATGTCGTCGCGCGCATAAAGCGTTTTGCCGCCCTGGCTGATTCGATAAAGTGGAGGCACGGCCATGAAGAGATGGCCGTTGGTGATCATCTCCGGCATTTCACGATAGAAGAAGGTGATCAGGAGCGAAGCGATATGGGCGCCGTCGACGTCGGCATCCGTCATGATGATGACGCGCTCATAGCGAAGATCGTCGTCGCGATACCGGCTCCCGGTTCCGCATCCGAGTGCCTGAATGAGATCGGCAAGCTGTTGATTTGACGCAAGCTTCTCGCGTCCCGCACTTGCCACATTGAGAATCTTACCGCGCAATGGAAGAACCGCCTGGGACTTGCGATCGCGCGCCTGTTTCGCGGATCCACCCGCCGAGTCGCCCTCAACAATGAAGATCTCGGAGCCCGCAGCCGCATTCTGACTGCAATCGGCAAGTTTGCCCGGAAGGCGCAGCTTACGAACCGCCGTCTTGCGATTGATTTCCCGTTCCTGGCGGCGACGCAACCGTTCGTCGGCACGATCAATCACCCAGTCAAGGAGCTTCGTCGCATTGGCAGGCGACCCGGTGAGCCAATGATCAAACTGGTCCCTGAGCGCACTTTCAACGATGCGGATCGCTTCAACCGTTGCGAGCCTGTCCTTGGTCTGTCCAACGAATTCGGGTTCGCGCACAAAGACCGACAACATCGCGGCACTCGACGTCATGATGTCGTCGGAGGTGATGATCGAACCTTTTTTGTTGCCCGTCAGTTCCGCGTAGTTCTTGAAACCACGCAAAAGCGTTGTGCGAAGGCCGGTCTCGTGCGTACCGCCTTCAGGGGTCGGGATCGTGTTGCAATAGGAATTGACGTGTCCGTCACCGGCAAACCACGCAATTGCCCATTCAACGGAACCATGTCCGCCCTGACGTTCGGTCTTGCCGGAAAAGATGTCGTCGATCACTTTCTTTTCGCCAGCAAGATTGGCATCGAGATAATCGCGAAGGCCGCCGGGAAAATGGAAAACAGCCTTTTCCGGAACATCGTCCTTGTCGGAAAGCTGCTCGGACGCACAGTTCCAGCGGATCTCGACACCACCGAAGAGATAGGCTTTCGAACGCGCCATCTTCATAAGCTTCGCGGGTGAGAATTTCGCGTTCTTGCCGAATATTTCGTGATCGGGATGGAACCGGATCCGCGTGCCACGGCGATTGTTGATCGGACCGCAATTCTCAAGCGGGCTTGTCACCCGGCCACGCGAAAATGTCTGCCGATAGAGCGTCTTGTTGCGGGCGACCTCGACTTCAAGCCGGTCGGAGAGGGCGTTTACGACCGAAACACCAACACCATGAAGACCGCCGGATGTTTCATAAACTGCTGAGTCGAATTTACCGCCCGCATGAAGCGTCGTCATGATCACTTCGAGCGCGGACTTATCTTTGAACTTAGGATGCGGATCGACCGGAATTCCGCGGCCATTGTCGCTCACACACAAAGTGCCATCCGTTTCGAGATTGACATCAATCCATGTCGCATGACCGGCAACGGCTTCGTCCATGGAATTGTCAATCACTTCGGCGAAGAGATGATGAAGCGCCTTCTCATCCGTGCCGCCGATATACATTCCGGGTCTGCGGCGAACCGGTTCAAGCCCTTCCAGAACCTCGATATCAGCCGCGGTATAGTCATCTTTGACCTGGGTTTTGGCGGCAGATGATGTCCGCGTCGCGCGAGCTTTTGCAGCCGCAGGCGGACGTTGCTCGGTTCTCGAAGGTGTATTGGAAACAGGCAGTTGACCGGTCACACTGGCGCCACCCGATGGATCGCTGAGAGACGCAAACAGATCTTCGGATTTGTCAACAGCCATACGCTACCGCCATAAGAAAAATTAATGATTGCCCCTGGAATCGGTCTCAGCGGCAAAGAGAGACATGCGATTCGTCTCAAATTCTGTTTTTGTTCGCGCGGTTGTACAAGGCTTTTCCACCACAATCCACAAAAAAGAACAAAAAAAGAACGATCAGACGTTCGCTAAACAGGCGTGTTACCCGTCAGCTGACGTTCAGTTCCTTGAAGAAGTCGTTGCCCTTATCATCGATGATGATGAAGGCAGGGAAATTTTCGACATCGATGCGCCAGATCGCTTCCATGCCGAGTTCTTCATACTCCACGACTTCGACTTTTTTGATGCAATCCTGTGCCAATCGTGCGGCGGGACCGCCGATAGACCCAAGATAAAACCCGCCATATTTCTGGCAGGCTTCACGCACCTGTTTGGACCTGTTGCCTTTGGCAAGCATGACCATGGAGCCGCCGAGAGACTGGAACTGGTCGACAAAACTGTCCATTCGCCCGGCTGTCGTAGGACCGAATGACCCCGAAGCATAGCCTTCGGGGGTCTTTGCCGGTCCGGCATAATAAATAGGGTGGTTCTTGAAATAGTCAGGAAGGTCTTCGCCGTTTTCGACCCGTTCCCGTAGTTTTGCGTGCGCTGCATCGCGAGCGACGATAATCGTGCCTGTGAGCGACAGCCGTGTCTTCACGGGATGTTTCGTGAGTTCGGCAAGGATGGCCGGCATCGGCTGGTTGAGATCGACATCGACCACCGTACCCGAGAGGGCATCCGGCTCGACATCCGGCAGATATTGCGCCGGATTGGTCTCAAGCTGCTCAAGGAAAACCCCGTCCTTCGTGATCTTGCCGATTGCCTGACGGTCTGCTGAACAGGAAACGCCAAGACCGATTGGAAGGCTTGCACCATGGCGCGGGAGCCGGATCACACGCACGTCGTGGCAGAAATATTTGCCGCCAAACTGCGCGCCAATGCCGAGGTTCTGCGTGAGCTTGTGGATCTCTTTCTCCATCTCAAGATCGCGGAAAGCATGGCCTTTTTCTGAGCCTTGCGTCGGCAGGTCATCGAGATAGCGGCACGATGCGAGTTTCACCGTTTTCGTTGTGACCTCAGCCGAAGTCCCACCGATCACCACGGCAAGGTGATAGGGCGGGCAGGCTGCCGTACCAAGCGTCAGGATCTTTTCCTTTAAAAACGCCATAAGGCGGTCATGGGTAAGAAGCGACGGTGTGCCCTGATAAAGGAAGCTCTTATTCGCTGATCCACCACCCTTGGCGATGAAAAGGAATTTGTAGGCGTCGTCACCCTCGGCGTAGAGCTCGATCTGGGCGGGAAGATTGGTTCTCGTGTTTTTCTCTTCAAACATCGAGATCGGCGCAAGCTGGCTGTAGCGCAGATTGCGCTTTTCATAAGCGTCGAAAATCCCTTGGCCGATCGCCGCCTCGTCGCTGCCTTCGGTGAACACGTGACGGCCCTTCTTGCCCATCACTATGGCGGTGCCGGTGTCCTGGCACATGGGAAGGACACCACCAGCCGCGATGTTGGCGTTCTTCAGAAGATCGTAGGCCACGAATTTATCGTTTGAGGTCGCTTCGGGGTCATCGAGAATTTTGGCAAGCTGCTCCAGATGGCCTGACCGCAGGAGGTGATTGATGTCCATAAAGGCCTGCTCGGATAAAATCCGGAGCGCCTCGGGATCGACCATCAGCATCTCTCGTCCGTTGAAATCGGCAACGCTCACATAATCGCCGGAGAGCTTCCGGTAGGACGTCGTATCCGCCATTGGCGGGAAAAGCGGGGCAGGTTCATAAGAAGTCGCGGACATGGAAACCTCCGGTCTGATATCCAGGCTTTGGCTCTTCCTAGCGAACCTGCCTTATGAGAAAAAGTCACTTTTAGCGCGCACCGAATGCGCCGCAGACGGTCAACCGCCGATATAGGCATCGATTGCGGGAAGCATGTCCCTGTAGTGGGAAACAATTCTGTCAGGACCAAGTGTCTCCACAGGAACGCCGGAATAGCCGAACGGCACGGCGATCACAGGGATCCGGGCAGCTTTTGCCGTGTTGATATCAGTTGCTGAATCGCCGATCATCACCGCGCGTTCCACGACACCGCCTGCCTGCTCGATGGTCCCTGTGAGATGGGCCGGATCGGGTTTTCTCACCGGAAACGTATCTGAACCGCAAATGGCTGCGAAAAACGCCGTCAACGAGAGTTCATCGAGCAATTTGCGCGACAGATCTTCATATTTGTTGGTGCAGACGGCCATCAGCGTTCCACGCTCAAAAAGCGCCTCAAGAACCTCGAGAACCCCGTCAAAGGGCCGCGTTTCAACGGCAATATTCTCCTCGTAAACACTGAGAAACCGCTTGTGGAGGTCTGCCCTGGTTTCGTCATCGAGCAGGGTTTCATGAAGGGCATAGGCCCGCTCGATCATCTTCAGAGCACCCTGACCCACAAGATCGCCCAGATGATCCTTGCCGATTTCAGGCAAACCCTTCTCCGCGATGATAATGTTGAGGGTTCTGATCAGATCGCCGCCGCTATCGACGAGGGTTCCGTCAAGATCAAAGACGACGATTGGCTTGGCTGTCATAGGCATCCCGTTTAAAGGGTTCCGGCTCTCGGAACCGCCGATCGCCTGCTTGGCTAACGGAAAGCAGCCATGATCGCAAGGGAGTGACGCCGCACAGAACGGAAAGTGTTGGCGGCACTTGAAACAAGTGATAGGACCGGTCGCGACCGGCTTAGGTCCGGGAGAATATTCGGCGGAACGACGCGAACCGGCGTCAGCGCGATGGAGAGTACGCGGCCCGCCATCTGGTCAGGAGGAACCCCATGAATTTGAAGGATCAGAGCCTTTTCAGGCAGCAATGCCACATCAATGGCGTATGGACCGGGCAAGGTGTCACCGACATTACGAACCCCGCAAATGGCGATGTTCTCGGCAAAGTGCCCCATATGGGCGAGAGCGAAACGCGCGAAGCGATCGCAGATGCGAAGGAAGCCTTCAAGTCCTGGTCCAAGATGCTTGCCAAAGAGCGCGCGGCCATCATGCGCCGCTGGTTCGATCTTATGATCGAAAACGCGGACGATCTTGCCATGATCATGACGCTTGAGCAGGGAAAACCGCTCACTGAAGCCCGTGGCGAAGTCACTTACGGCGCTTCTTTCGTTGAGTTTTTCGCCGAAGAAGCAAAGCGGATTTACGGCGAGATGATCCCGACCTTCCGTAATGATTCGCGTATTGTGGTTGCAAAGCAGCCAATCGGTGTCTGTGCGGCCATCACTCCGTGGAACTTCCCGAACGCCATGATCACCCGCAAGGTCTCACCGGCGCTTGCGGTTGGCTGCACAATGGTTGTGAAACCCGCTCCGGAAACACCCTTCAGCGCGCTCGCGCTCGCTGTCCTTGCTGAACGCGCAGGCATGCCGCCGGGCGTGCTCAACATCCTCACTGGCGATGCACCTGCCATCGGCAAGGAAATGTGCGAAAATCAGGATGTGCGGTTCATCGGCTTTACCGGTTCAACACCGGTCGGAAAGCTGTTGATGCAACAGGCTGCAGGCACCGTGAAACGCGTCGGTATGGAGCTTGGCGGCAACGCCCCCTTCATCGTTTTTGACGACGCAGACATTGATGCGGCAGTCGAAGGCGCGATGCTCTCCAAGTACCGTAATTCCGGTCAGACTTGCGTTTGTGCTAATCGCATCTACGTCCAGGATGGTGTCTACGATGCCTTTGCTCAAAAGCTCACCGAGGCGGTTTCCAAGCTCAAAGTCGGTCCGGGGACAGAACCCGGCACCACGCTCGGTCCGCTCATTAACGACCGCGCGCTTGAGAAAGTGGAAACCCATGTTCAAGACGCCGTATCCAAAGGCGGCAAGGTGCTGATCGGCGGAAAACGTCATGCGCTGGGCGGAACCTTCTATGAACCGACAATTGTCGCCGACGCGAGCGTTGATATGCGTGTCAGCACGGAAGAGACGTTCGGGCCGGTCGCACCGCTCTATCGTTTCAAGGACGAAGAGCAGGTGATCGGCCTTGCCAACGATACCAATGCAGGACTTGCGGCCTATTTCTATTCCCGTGACATCGGACGGGTCTGGCGCGTTGCCGAAGAGCTGGAATACGGAATGGTTGGCATCAACACCGGAATTATTTCCGGAACAGAGGTTCCGTTCGGTGGCGTGAAAGAATCCGGCATTGGCCGCGAAGGCTCGCACCACGGGGTCGATGAATTCGTCGAGATCAAATATCTGCTGATGGCAGGCCTCGACAGCTAACCTTTCAGGAAGACTCTGTGTCCCAAGCCGACAAAAAGGCGGCCGCCGAGGCCGCAATGGCCCTCATCAAGCCCGGCATGAAAGTCGGGCTTGGCACTGGATCGACCGCAAACGAACTGATCGACCTCTTGGGTCCGGCGGTCGCGGATGGTCTCGATATTCTTTGCGTTGCAACATCAAAAGCAAGCGATGAACGGGCGAGGGCGCTTGGAATCCCGATGAGAACGCTCGACGAACTCCCACACCTCGATCTGACGATTGACGGCGCCGATGAAATCGGACCAGATTTGGCGTTGATCAAAGGCGGTGGCGGCGCGCATCTCAGGGAAAAGATTGTCGCCTGCGCCTCATCTGAAATGGTGGTGATCGCTGACGCTTCAAAATGTGTCGAAGTTCTCGGAGCTTTTCCGCTTCCCCTTGAAGTGGTGCCTTTTGGCTTTGCCGCGACGGTCAACGCGGTCGAACAGGCTCTCGATAAGGCCGGTCTATCGGGAACGCTGACCAGACGCCAAAAAGAGGGCACAGATTTCGTGACCGATAGCGGAAATCTCATCATTGATGCAGCGTTAGGCACGATTGATGATCCCGAACGGCTCGCCGCATCGCTGGCGGATGTGCCGGGACTCGTCGAACATGGCCTGTTTCTCGGGATCGCAAAGAAAGCCTTTGTGGCAGACGAGGGCGGCGTGGAGGTGCTAACCCCATGAGCACCCAACTGAACGATATGCATCTTCCGTTTCCCGGTCGCATCGTCTTGCCGTTCGCGGTTTTGGCAATTGCAGCCTGTGCATTGATCTATTCACCGCAATCATGGGCTCAGCAGAAGCGGTTTGCGCAATCTCATCTCGATGCAGCGCACGAAGCGGTCTTCATCACCCGAACATCCCGCGCTTATAATGAAGTGATCCCTCTTCTCGCTGAGCGGGCACGTGCCCACATGGTGGAACGGAGACCGGATCTTAAAGACGATATTGAGGAGGCGATCGGTGAAGCCGCGCTCAATCTCGTTGAACGTCAGGGTGAACTCGACCTTTTGATCGCGCGAAGCTGGGCGGCCCGGTTCAGCGAGGAAGAACTGCGCGACATCACAGCGTTTTTCGCAACGCCAACGGGATCGAAACTCGCTCGCATGAACACCGAACTGATCGCGGTCGGACTTGAAATTGCCAGATTATGGGGGGCTGAACGGGGCGAGGAAATGATTGAACTCGTTCGCCAGAACCTCAAGGAAAAGGGTCACGAGTTTTGATCGTGACCGGTCAATGGAAGAAACGGCTTTGACGCTCGGTTAGAGTGAAAAGCGCCGATAGGAGATGCTAGAATGGCTGACTATGACTACGACCTTTTCGTTATCGGTGCCGGTTCAGGCGGTGTCAGAGGCGCGCGAATAGCTGCTACCTATGGCGCCCGCGTTGCGATCGCAGAGGAATATCGCGTCGGCGGAACCTGCGTCATCAGAGGCTGTGTTCCGAAAAAACTCCTCGTCTATGCGTCTCATTTTCCCGAATATTTCGAAGATGCGGCTGGCTATGGCTGGAGCGGCATCGGAGAGGGAACGTTTAACTGGCAAACGCTGATCGCCAATAAGGACAAAGAGATCGACCGCCTCAATCAGATCTATATCAAAAATCTGGAAGGCTCCGGGGTCGAACTCTTCCAGTCCCGCGCTGAACTCGTAGATCCGCATACGGTGAAACTCGTCGGCCTTGATAAAACTGTAACAGCCGAGCGTATTTTGATTGCAACGGGTGGCGCGCCAAACCTCGATCATCGGGTACCGGGGATAGAACACGCCATCACCTCCAACGAAGCCTTTCATCTGGAAGAGTTGCCAAAGCGGGTAATGGTTGCGGGCGGCGGCTACATTGCGGTGGAGTTCGCCTGCATCTTCCATGGCCTTGGTGTCGAAACGCATCTCATCTACCGTGGTGAACAAATCCTGCGCGGCTTTGATAGGGAGGTACGGGATTTCCTCTTTGACGCAATGACGGCAAAAGGGATCACGATCCATCTCAACGACGTCTTCAATGAGATCAGAAAATCCGACAGCGGTCTCGTCGCCCACACCAAGACCGGAAAGGAAATTGAAGTCGATCAGGTGATGTTTGCGATCGGGCGCAGCCCCAACATAGACGGTCTCGGCCTTGAGGCGGCGGGCGTCGAACTGAATAGCAATGGCGCCGTTGCCGTCGATAAATATTCCAAGACGAATGTCGATCACATCTATGCGGTCGGCGATGTCACTGATCGCGTGAACCTGACCCCGGTAGCAATCCGCGAAGGCCATGCGTTTGCTGATACCGTTTATGGCGGCAAAGATATTGTGGTCGACCATTCCAAGATCGCTACGGCCGTTTTCTCGCAACCCGAAATCGGCACTGTCGGTTTGACCCAGGAAGAGGCGGAAGAGGTCTATGGCGATATCGACATCTATCGCTCTTCGTTCCGCCCGATGAAAAACATTCTGCCCGGGCGCGATGAAAAGATGCTGATGAAGGTCATCGTGAATGCGGCCAATGACGAGGTGATTGGTTGCCATATAGTCGGACCGGATGCCGGTGAGATGGCTCAGCTCCTCGGCATTGCCATCAAAATGGGCGCCACCAAAGCAGACTTTGACGCAACCGTTGCCGTACACCCGACCGCGTCAGAGGAACTCGTCACCATGCGCAGTCCGACTTTACAGCTGCGCAGACAAGCCGCAGAATAGGGAATTGACGAAGGAAAGGGGCGGTCTTTTGCCCTTTTTTGCCTTCACTATCGGGGCTGGCGCCCTGTTTGCGAGGCGTGTATAAGGCCCGCACTGAAGCAACGGGGATCGGTTGACAATACCCGGTCTCACGCTTTTGTTCTGACTTAGCGAATTGAGAGAATGGGCCGAACGGGCCCAGGGGGAAACCATGACTGCCAATTGGACACCGTCATCCTGGCGTGATCGCGATATCCTGCAGGTGCCGGACTATCCGGATCCCGATCTTCTGGTGCATCATGAAAAGCGTCTTTCAAGCTTTCCCCCGCTCGTTTTTGCAGGTGAGGCGCGGGCGCTGAAAACCCAGTTGGCGCGTGTTTCGGAAGGAAATGCGTTCCTGCTCCAGGGTGGTGATTGTGCGGAATCCTTCGCAGAGCACCATCCGGACAACATTCGCGACTTCTTCCGCGTCTTTCTTCAAATGGCTGTCGTGCTGACCTATGGCGCTGCAAAACCGGTTGTGAAAGTCGGCCGGATTGCCGGTCAGTTTGCGAAACCGCGTTCCGCTCCAACGGAAACGGTCGGCGACAAGGTCCTGCCGAGCTACCGCGGCGACATCATCAACGGGATCGAGTTTGACGAAGCCTCTCGCTTGCCGGATCCGCAACGCCTCGTCATGGCCTATCGCCAGTCGGCGGCAACGCTCAATCTTCTCAGAGCCTTCTCGCAAGGCGGCTACGCGAACCTTGAACATATTCACGGTTGGATGCTGGGCTTCGTGGAGGGCGAGCAATCTGAACGCTATCGCGTCTTGGCGGACAAGATCACCGAGGCGCTCGACTTCATGAAAGCCGTCGGCATCAATTCCGACACGGCACCGCAACTGCGCACGACTGATTTCTTCACAAGCCACGAGGCCCTGCTCCTTGGTTATGAGGAAGCGCTCACGCGCGTTGATTCAACGACCGGAGACCATTACGCGACGAGCGGCCATATGCTTTGGATCGGCGACCGGACCCGTCAGCCGGATCACGCCCATGTCGAATATTGCCGCGGTGTCAAAAACCCGATCGGCGTTAAGTGCGGCCCGTCGCTTCCGGCTGACGAGCTCATTCAACTCCTCGATATTCTCAATCCGGAAAACGAAGCAGGACGCATCACGCTGATTGCCCGTTTCGGTGCCGGGAAAGTCGGCGATCATCTTCCGGGTCTCGTTCAGGCGGTGAAGCGGGAAGGGCGCAACGTGGTCTGGTCCTGCGATCCGATGCACGGCAACACGATCAAGGCATCGACCGGCTTCAAAACGCGGCCCTTCGACGGGATCCTGTCGGAAGTTCGGGACTTCTTCTCTGTCCACCATGCCGAAGGCACTCATCCGGGCGGCATCCATATCGAAATGACCGGTCAAAACGTGACGGAATGCACTGGTGGTGCGAGGGCGATTTCCGATAGCGATCTTTCCGCGCGTTACCATACGCATTGCGACCCGCGTCTCAACGCCCACCAGGCTTTGGAGCTTGCGTTCCTTGTCGCCGAACTCATCAAAGAAAAGCGCGACGAAGCACCCATGCGGCAAGCGGCGAGCTTCTAAGGCACCCGAAAGCCCGCCAACCGACTTCGAGGAAACGGCAAGGCCTTTGCGTTACGGCCTTGCTATTTCTTTAGCCGCGCTCTTTCAGGAAGGCTTCGACAGCAGCCCAGAATTCTTCCGCATTGGCGCTTCGGCCCGCAATCAACGACGACGAGCCGTGTCGCCCATTGCCCTTAGGGACAAACCCTGTTTTGCCGGTGCCGTCAGGGATCGCGTCATAGATACCGCGCCATTGACCGGCTTCAGACCGGGCGGATGTCAGAAAAGCCGGCACGGTAATTCCCGCAGCAAGCTTCTCGACGGAGACACCGCGCAGATATTCGCCGGGTGAGAAGGACAGAACAGCATCAACCTGAGACGTTTTCTCCCCGGCGATGACAAGCACCAGAGAGGCCGAGTAAGACGATCCCCAGATGAAAACCCGATCAATCTCTTCGAGATTGCGGGCAAAGGCAATGGCTGCTTCGAGATCCGGTTTCGCGTCCAGAAAATCCGCGCCTTTTCCCTGCTGTTTCGCGACGTCTGCCGTTTGATTGGCAATTCCGCCGAACGACCCTCCAGACCGCTGATCGACCGTAAGCGTCGTATAACCGAGTTTGTTAAGGCGTGGAGCGATCTCCTGATATTCACCGCGGCTCGATCCCGCCTGATGGAAAAGAACGATTGCAGTCTTGTTCGATCCGCGGGTGAGTTCCGCCGTCACCGGCAAACCGTCGGACGCTTTGATCGCAACGATCTTCGCATGCGCTGCAAGCGGAAAGGAGAGGGTTAGCGTGAGAGCAAACAAAAGGGCCTTCAGGATCCGGACTGGCATGGATGACGCTCCAAGTCGATGACATGACACTTGTTTCATGGGCCGGTTTTGCAAACACGGTCAAATCAAGATGACTTTATGGATTGGTCCAATTGGTATTGTGCATTTCCTGCAAACAGAGTGTTAGGCAGTTCAAGGGTAGGTCATCCTCCAAGCTTCTGATATTCTTCGAGAATGACAAAAGCCAGTTCCAGACAGCAACCTGCTTCGATTTTCGTTTCCCACGGTTCGCCCGACCTCGTCCTGCATAACACCGAGGCCAAACGGTTTCTGGAAGGTGCTTCATCCGATTTTCCTCGCCCTCACGCGATTGTGAGTGTTTCCGCGCATTTTGAGACCGCGATACCGACGATTGTCACGGACCCGTCACCTGAAATGATCTATGATTTCCGCGGATTCGATAGCAGGCTGCGTGAGATTGTGTATTCCGCACCGGGAAGCGCCAGCATCGGTGAGAAAATTTCTGCACTGCTGTCAGAAGCTGGCATCGACCACGATACGATTGAGAAACGAGGGTTCGATCATGGCACTTGGGTACCGTTATCACTCTTATATCCGCAGGCAGACATTCCGGTTGTGCAATTATCCGTCCAGCCACAC
>JBCDCZ010000059.1:0-18647 GCA_039180865.1 Pseudomonadota bacterium
CGGCGGTCCATGCCGGCGTTTGCCAGTTCTGCGATGGCAGATGACAAACGGGGGCCATTCGCAACCCCACCTGTCTTCTTCCTAAGCATACTATCCTCCTAGATGACCCCCTCTCAGGGCCGATTTAAAATTGGTCCGCGCGCAAAGGCGTCAAACCGGGTAAACGTGTGTCGCGCTTAAAAGCGTGAGAGCTCGTAAACCTTCTTCACATGGTCGCTTTCGCGATATCCGGACGTTGATGCTTCCAGATCCTCGGCAGCGTTTGCAGACGTGCCCGTAACGGCGGCTGCGCCACCGACGAGCGTGCCAACGCTTGCCATTTTCAGGAAGGTCCGGCGATCCGTCGCCTTTTCCTTTTCGTGTGCCATAAGCACCCTCCTCATGATGCCGTTTGCTACCCGCACAACTTGGTACCTGACGCATCGGGCGTCTGTGCGGCCTAACGATGGGAACGGCATTTCACCCCATCGAAACTCTGTCCGGACGACATCCACGTCCGAAAACAACAACAAGCAACCGAAAGGCTGCCCTAATCCCCCGCAGCCGATTGCTGCTCGCCGGCCATCTCAATAGCCGCCTTTTCAATTTCCATGAACAGGACGCCAATCTCGCCAACCGGCTTATAAAACTTGGCACTTTCCGCCGCGCTCAGATCGCGGAAGAAATAGGAAGCCCAGTTTCCTACATGATTGTCGAAAAAAGCTTTTTGCTCCTGATGGCTGAGCGGCGCTCCGAAATCGCCTTCGATCAGTCCTGCCATCATCTCCATCAATGAACCGATATTGTCTTCCGGCTCCTTGACATTGTCAGCGCGCTCGATGCCGAGATCGCGCATAGCGTTGCGCAACTTCGCGAGCGGCTTCTCATTCAGGAAACCCGTCAGATAATAAGATCCGTAAGGAACGAGTTCGCCACGGCCAACGCCGATAAAGAGATCGAGAAATTCCCGGCGAACGGCCTCTTCTCCAAACTTGTCGGCTTGCCCGGCGAGTTTCTGAAAGGCACGTCCAAGCTCGCTGTCATCGCCTTGGAGATTCCGGATAACACCCAGCACATCAGCCGTCGGCTCACGGGCAAGTAAACTGCCCAAAAGCCGATAAAGCTGTGCTCTTAATAAATCTTCGTCTGCTACAGACGATGACGCCGGTGACGCCGATGGCATTAACGTAGTCTCCCCTCCGATTAATTGTGATCATACACGCATTGATCCATGGGGCTTTACGTAAAATACCGTATAAATGAAAAATTTTGTAGTTATATCAAAAACTTGACATATTTTGTCAGGTTTTACGCCGTGTCGGAAAAGGAGGAACCATGTAGACAATTGGCTACGAATATTTATCTGTCTTCGCTTGTCAGGCCGCTTTCAAAATGCTGATCACGCTGATAATTCAACCTCCTATGCTGAACTGGATATCAACAAATGTATGACGTCCGCACCATCGCGCCTTCGACAACAGGGACGAACTCCAGCGTCATCGATTTGCGCAGCGACACGGTTACGCGGCCAAGTGACGCAATGCGTGAGGCGATGGCGTCCGCCGAGGTTGGTGACGACGTTTACGGAGACGATCCAACCGTCCATCGCCTTGAAGACACCGCCGCTCAAATGCTGGGAAAAGAAGCCGGCCTGTTAGTTCCGTCAGGAACCCAAAGCAATCTCATCGCGCTCTTGACCCATTGCGGACGTGGAGAAGAGTACATCAGCGGTCAGACTTACCACATCGCCTATTATGAAGCCGGAGGAGCTGCTGTCCTTGGCGGCATCTCCCCCTGGCATCTTCCGGTCGGACCACGCCATGAAGTAACCGCCGAAGCGGTGGAGCATGCGATCAAAGCCGATGATATTCACCACCCTGTCACTCGTCTCGTTTGTCTTGAAAACACGGCCTACGGCCACGTTCAGGATCAACACGTGGTCGAAAGGATAGCTGCTGTCGCCCGCGAAAAAGGGCTTAGCCTCCACCTCGACGGGGCTCGCCTGATGAATGCGTCGGTTAAAAGCGGGAACAAAGCCGCGGATCTTGCCGCCCCGTTTGATACAGTTTCGCTCTGCCTTTCCAAAGGGCTTGGCGCGCCGGTTGGGTCCATCTTGTGCGGTTCGCATGCCTTCATCAATCGCGCGCGGCGCAATCGAAAAATGGTTGGTGGCGGGATGCGGCAGGCTGGCGTTCTGGCCGCGGCGGGTCTTTATGCACTTGAAAACAACATTGAACGATTGGCCGAGGATCATCGCCGGGCATCGGAACTTGCCGCGATATTCGGAGCCTACGAAGAAATGGGTGTGGATGAGAGCAGGCTGGAAACAAACATGCTTTTTCTCACCCCTCGACCGGAGATCGTTGCTGATCTGAAAAGCCATTTTCAGCAGTCGGGAATCATATTGAGTGGCAAAGCACCGACCATGCGTCTTGTTACGCATCTCGACATTGACGATCTCTCGCTCGAAAAGATTGCATCCGTCCTTGCCGCCTACTTTGATCGAGCACAAAGGTGAGCAAGGCAGGGTATGATAAAATGACTGTCTCTGGTCGCTTTCAGCCGTGCGTCGTGATTGGCTGCAGCCATCTGAGTAAAGCCGAATCGAGGGGATGCCGTGGTGGGTCCGTTTGACCGCAATCGGTTGAAATCATTTCGTAATCCAGATCGAGAAACCGAGCGTTTCGCTTTTGGGGACGTGAACTGTTCGCGCCGCGAGGCGATTGCGATCGCAAGCATATTCGGAGCGAGCGCAGCCGCAGCCTGGGCTGCTGCCGGTCTCGTGCGCCCCGCATTCGCAGAAGAAGGCGAAACACCCAAAGAGGGCGGCATTCTGCGCGTGTCCATGAATGTCCGCGAGCTACCGGATCCGAGAACCTACGACTGGCCGGAAATGGGAAACCTCGCCCGCCAGTTCCTGGACACTCTTATTCGCTACAATCGGGATTTTACGTTTTCCGGTCGGCTTCTCGAAGGCTGGGAAGTGAATGATGATGCGACCCGCTACATTCTAAAGTGTCGCAAAGATGCTCTTTGGAACAATGGCGATCCCTTTACGGTCGACGATGTCATATTCAACTTCGAGCGCTGGTGCGATCGGTCAGTGGCAGGGAACTCGATGGCGTCAAGGCTGTCCGCGCTGGTCGATGAGGAAACCGGAAAAATTGCCGATAATGCGCTTGAAAGGATCGACGATCACACCCTCGCACTCAATCTCGTGAGACCGGACATCACACTTATCCCAAGCCTCAGCGATTATCCGGCGCTTGTGGTCCACCGTGATTTCGAACGGCTCCACAACAGCGACCATGTTTCCCATCCGATTGGAACAGGCGCATTCGAACTGGTTTCCCACACTGTTGACGGCAAAGCTGTCTTCAAGCGGCGTGAAGAAGGCTGGTGGGGTGGTCGGGCCTTGCTCGATGGAATCGAATTCATCGATCCGGGAACAAATCCGGCAAATGAGGTTTTTCTGTTCGATGAAGGCCTGATCGACATGAACTATCAGACCGCCGGTGACTTCGTGACGGTTTTGAACGGTCTCGGTCTGGAAAAGTCTTCGATAGAGACGGCTGCGACACTCGTTTGCCGCACAAACATCCGGGTGGAGCCCTACAATGATCCAAGGCTTCGGCGGGCCTTGCAGCGTGCCGTCGACAACAATGTCCTACTGCAACTCGGTATTGCTGGTCTTGGTCAGGTCGCCGAAAACCATCATGTGGCGCCGATCCATCCGGAATACGCCAAGATACCGGAAGTCGGGCGGGACCTGCAATTGTCGCACGCGCTGATGAACGCCGCTTCTATGGCTGACTACCAACACGAATTGATCTCGATTGATGGCGGCTGGCAAAAAAACACAGCTGACATCATTGCGGGCAAGTTGCGTGAAGCAGGCATCAAAGTCTCCCGGAAGGCTCTTCCAGGCAGTGAATTCTGGGCAAACTGGCGGTCTTTTCCGTTCTCCGTGACGGAGTGGAACATGCGGCCACTTGGCGTTCAGGTGCTCGCCCTTGCTTACCGTTCCAACGAGACATGGAATGAGACCGGATTTTCCAATCCGGAGTTTGATGCAAAGCTCACGCGTGCGCTCGGCATTACCGAGGCAGACGAGCGACGTGAGTTGATGGTCGATATTCAGACAATCCTTCGCGATTCGGCCGTGATCATCCAACCATTCTGGCGCTTCTTGTTCTGCCATTATAAGAGCACCGTGAAGAACCGCGCAATGCATCCGTCTTTCGAAATTCATCTTGAAGATGTTTGGCTCGGCGAAGCCTGATTTCTCTTTCTGATTATCTTGGTTTTTTGACTTGCGACCTGTAGCGCGGGTGTGACAGCGTGCGATCGCGCGTCGCCTGAATGTTTCTAAATTGCAAGACGATAGTGCGATCATTGACGAGCAGACCACGAGGGCGCCATGACACGGCTTGCAGAAGACAAACTCCCTTTCACGCGAGCCGAATATCAAATGCGCCTCGACAAGGTTCGTCAGGCGATGGCTGAGCGCGGCATTGATCTCCTGATTGCCTGCGACCCGTCAAACATGGCGTGGCTTTCAGGGTATGACGGCTGGTCGTTTTATGTACCTCAGGCAATCCTTGTCGAAGAGACTGGTGAACCCGTCTTCTGGGGGCGCCTGATGGATGCGGCCGGTGCCCGCCACACAGTCTACATGGATAGCGACAATATCACGGCCTATACCGACGACTATGTGATGTCGGAGGAGCGCCACGCATACGATCATTTGTCAGCACTCATTGAGGAGCGCGGCCATGCGAAAAAACGCATCGGTGTTGAAATGGACAATTATTATTTCTCAGCCCGCGCTTATACCATTTTGCAGGCCCGCCTTCCGAACGCTGAATTTGTTGATGCTACGAACCTTGTGAACTGGCAGCGCCTTATTAAATCCGATGCCGAAATCGCGTTTATGAAGCGGGCCGGCACGATCGTTGAGAACATGCATAACCGTATTCGTGAAACGGTCCGCCCGGGTATCCGCAAATGCGACCTCATCGCGGAAATCTATGATGCATCGCTGCGCGGGACCGAGGAGTTTGGCGGCGATTATCCCGCGATCGTGCCAATGGTGCCATCCGGTCCGGAAGCAAGTGCTGCGCATCTGACCTGGAACGACAAGCCAATGGCGGTAGGAGAGGGTACCTTCTTCGAGATCGCCGGATGTTACCGCCGCTATCATTGTCCGCTGTGCCGGACGGTTTATCTTGGAAAGCCGCCGCAGAAATTCATGGATGTCGAGGCCGCTGTTCTTGACGGTATCGCCGCGGGTCTTGAGGCGGCGAAACCCGGAAATCTCGCCCAGGATCTGGTCATTGCCTTTTCTGAAGCTTTGGCTAAGCACGGTCTTAAAAAGGATGGGCGGTCGGGCTATCCGATCGGACTATCCTACCCGCCGGATTGGGGTGAGCGCACCGTATCGATCCGGACCGGTGATTTAACAGAACTCAAACCGAACATGACGTTCCACTTCATGACCGCCTTCTGGATGGAGGATTCAGGCTATGAGGTAACGGAAAGTATCCGCATTACTGAGACCGGGGCGGAGCTGTTGGCAAATGTGCCGCGGCCAATGCTTGTCATCGACTAAGGATGGTCACGTAATGCAGGACCGGCTTGCCCGCACAATTGAAATTCTTCAACGGCTTGTCGCCTTCCCAACACTCTCAGGTGAGAGCAATCTTGATTTTATCGATTATGTGATGGCCGTCCTGAATGAAGACGGGATTGCGGCTGAACTTTCGCACGACGAAACCGGAAAACGCGCTAACCTCTTCGCAACGATCGGTCCTGAGATTGACGGGGGCATCGTTCTCAACGGCCATAGCGATGTCGTGCCGGTGGAAGGACAGGCCTGGTCATCTGATCCGTTCCGACTGAGACGGGACGGCGGTCGTCTTTACGGGCGCGGTGCGGTCGATATGAAGGGTTTCCTTGCCCTTTGTTTGGCTGGTCTTCCCGAATTGAAGGCAATGCCGCTTAGTAAACCGATCCATTTTTCGATCTGCTACGACGAGGAAAATGGCGGGTTTGGAGCTCCAGTCCTCGTTCGCCAGATATCGGAGAGCACGGTTTGTCCTGAAATCGCAATCGTCGGTGAGCCGACTTCGATGCGCCTCATTGCAGCCCACAAGGGAAGCATCGAACTGGAGACCAAGATCAAAGGGAAGGCGGGGCACGCATCCGACCCACGCCTTGGCGCTAGCGCGATCCATTCGTCAGCACGCTTCATCGCAAGGCTTGATGATCTCAATGCGGTTCTGCGCGAGCGCGCACCAGAGGAAAGCCCGTTCGATCCGCCTTACTCGACGATCAATGTCGGGCTTTTGAACGGTGGCAGTGCACGAAACATCATCGCGGCGGAAACAACATTCGAATGGGAGGTGCGCCTTGCCACACCGGACGACGGGCCATTCGTACTAAGTGATATGGAGAGGTTTGTCTCTGAAACGTTGCTGCCGGATCTTCAGACCAGTGCGCCAGAAGCGTCGATAAAAACGGAGGAATTGGTGACGGTTCCGCCGCTGGAATATGTTCCGGGATCGCCAGCGATCAATCTTGTGCGCGATCTGACCGGCCTCAATCGAGACGACGCGGCCTCTTTCGGGACGGACGCCGGGCATTTCACAAAAGGCGGAATGTCGACCGTGGTGTTCGGTCCAGGCGATATCAGTGAGGCGCACAAGCCTGATGAATTCATTGCCGAAGACGCGCTGCTTGACGGTCTGGCATTTGTTGAGCGCCTCGGTAAAAAGCTGAGTGTATAAACGCGGTTACGCGACGCAGCCCTCGGGCGCATCGAACCCCTTGCAATTTTGTCGTCCATGCAGTGTGATGCGCGCACATTGTTCAAGGGAGGATTTTCATGACCACGGTGAGTATGACGGTGAACGGCGAGGCGAGATCTGCCGATGTCGAGGACCGCACTTTGCTTTCCGCGTACATACGGGAAGCGTTGCAACTGACCGGCACGCATGTCGGCTGTGACACATCACAGTGCGGTGCGTGCGTTGTGCATGTCGATGGCAAAGCGGTGAAGGCGTGTACGATGCTTGCAGTCCAGGCTGACGGTGCTGCGGTCACTACGATTGAAGGTCTGGCCGAAGGGGCGAATCTTCATCCTATGCAAGCGGCCTTTCGCGAAAATCATGGCCTCCAGTGCGGCTTTTGCACGCCCGGCATGATTATGACAGCCGTTGATATGGTGAACCGTCACGGCCCTGCAATCGGGGAGGAAACGATTCGCGAGGAGCTTGAAGGCAATATCTGTCGCTGCACGGGTTACCACAATATCGTGAAATCGATCGCGGCTGGTGCACAGCAAATGGGCGGCCAGCGCGAGGCGGCCGAATAGGCCTGCACGCTAGTAGAGCGGTCGCGTATAGGACCGACGGGAGCCGCGGTGCGGGTTCCCGAAAAAATCTAACCAGCACGTTCGGGAGGAACAACGAATATGGCTGTTGAAGGTATTGGCGCACGGTCGGTGCGCAAGGAAGATAAGCGTTTCATCACTGGTCGCGGCCGTTACACGGACGACATCAACCTACCGGGTCAGCTCTACGCGAATTTCGTGCGCTCGCCGCACGCGCATGCGCGTGTCAACGGTATAGACAAGGTGCCCGCGATGGCGGTCGACGGCGTGGTGGCGGTTCTCGACGGCAAGGAGCTTCAAGGTGACGGGATCGGTAATATCATCTGCGGCTGGATGATCCATTCAAAGGACGGTTCGCCGATGAACATGGGCCAGTGGGTACCGATGGCACCGGAAATCGCCCGATTTGTTGGCGAGGCTGTTGCTGTTGTCATCGCGCGGACAAAAGAAGCCGCTCGCGATGGTGCCGAGGCTGTTGTGGTCGACTGGGAAGTCCTTGAGGCTGCCGCCTCGATCGGAGCCGCTCTTGCAGATGGCGCGCCGCAGCTTCATCCGGAAGCTCCTGGCAATATCATCTACGACTGGGAGATCGGGGACAGTGCTGCAACGGATGCGGCCATCGCGTCTGCCGCCCATGTCACAAAAATGGATCTTGAGCAAAACCGGCTTGTGCCAAACCCGATGGAAACCCGCTGCGCAGTCGCCTCCTACGATCCGATGGAAGAGCACTACACGCTCTATTCCACGAGCCAGAATCCGCATGTGGCGCGTCTCGTGCTTTCCGCTTTTTATCAAGTGGCGCCGGAGCACAAACTGCGCGTAATCGCGCCGGATGTCGGCGGCGGTTTCGGTTCCAAAATCTACATCTATCCGGAAGAAATCGTCTGCCTTTGGGCCTCCATGAAGATCGGCGGCAAGCCGGTTAAATGGACCTCCGAGCGCACGGAAGCTTTTCTCACCGATGCCCACGCCCGAGACCACGTGACGACTGCCGAAATGGCGTTTGATGCGGACAACAATATCACTGCCGTGCGCGTGCAGACGGACGCCAATCTCGGCGCTTACATGTCGCTCTTCTCGTCGTCCGTTCCGACCTACCTCTATGCAACGCTGCTCTCCGGGCAATATCAAATCCCGAACATCTATGCGGAAGTGAAAGCGGTCTATTCGAACACGGTGCCGGTTGATGCCTATCGCGGTGCCGGTCGGCCGGAAGCGACCTTCGTCATGGAGCGGCTAGTCGAGACGGCGGCCCGTGAACTCGGTGTGGATCCTGCGGAGTTGCGCCGCAAGAACTTCATTCAAGAGTTCCCGTATCAGACGCCGGTGATCATGTGTTACGATGCCGGTGACTTCGAGAGCATTCTCGATAAAGGCCTGGAGGCCGCGGATTACAAAAACTTCCCGGCTCGCAAGGCCGAATCCGCAGCACGTGGCAAACTGCGCGGCATTGGCTTCTCCTGTTACATCGAAGCGTGCGGTATTGCGCCGTCGGCCGCTGTCGGCTCGCTCGGAGCAGGCGTCGGCCTCTGGGAATCGGCGGAAATCCGTGTGAACCCTGTCGGGACAATCGAAGTCCTCACGGGATCGCACAGCCATGGCCAGGGCCACGAAACTGTCTTCAGCCAGGTGGTTGCCGACAGGTTCGGCCTTCCGAACGACAGTATCCAGATCGTCCACGGGGATACGGACAAAGTCCAGTTCGGGATGGGGACATATGGTTCACGTTCAGCGGCGGTTGGTCTTTCGGCGATTGCGAAAGCGCTGGATAAGGTCGAGGCGAAGGCGAAGAAAATCGCAAGCCACCTTCTTGAAGCGGACGAAGGCGATATTGTCATTGAAGATGGCGAGGTGAAAGTCTCCGGTACCGACAAGAAACTTGGCTGGCACGAAGTCTGCCTCGGAGCTTATACAGCGCACAATCTGCCGGAAGGTATGGAGCCGGGCTTGAAGGAAGGGGCATTCTACGATCCGACGAACTTCACCTTCCCATCTGGCACCTATATCTGCGAGGTCGAAGTCGATCCTGACACCGGCGTGGTGGATATCATCCAGTTCGTCGCGTCCGACGATTTCGGGCAGATCATCAATCCAATGATTGTCGAAGGTCAGGTTCATGGCGGCGTGGCGCAAGGCGTCGGTCAGGCACTGATGGAGGCTTGCATTTATGATGAGGCCGGTCAGATCAAGACTGCGTCTTACATGGACTACTGCATGCCGCGCGCGGATGACTTGCCGCTCTTCAAAATCTCGCATTCGACAACACCATCGCCGTCCAACCCGCTTGGGGTGAAGGGTTGTGGTGAGGCAGGGGCGATAGGATCGCCGCCTGCGGTTATCAACGCCATCACCGATGCGATCGGCAACAACAACCTGACGATGCCCGCGACACCGGAAAAAGTCTGGGCGGCGCTTCAGGAAGTTTCCATGAAGCAGGCTGCGGAATAGGAGCAAAGACGATGTATGAAACGAAGTATCACAAGCCTTCATCGCTCGACGCTGCCGCAGGTGCGCTTGCCTCTGCTGATGATGCGAAATTCCTCGGCGGTGGGCAGACCCTCATTCCGACGATGAAGCAGCGCCTTGCCGCACCAAGCGATCTGATCGACGTCACCGGTCTGGCGGAGTTGAAAGGCATTTCCTTCGATGGGACGACGCTTACGATCGGTGCGGCGACGACCCATGCCGAGGTTGCGGCGTCCGCCGATGTGAAGACGGCGATCCCGTCGCTTGCAAGCCTCGCAGGCGGTATCGGCGATCCGCAGGTTAGGCATATGGGTACCCTGGGCGGGTCCGTCGCAAACAATGATCCGGCGGCGGATTATCCAAGCGCTGTTCTCGGACTTTCGGCGACAGTCAACACCAACAAACGGTCGGTTCCGGCTGATGATTTTTTCGACGGCATGTTTGCAACGTCACTCGACGAAGATGAAATCATCGTCTCGATCTCGTTCCCGAAGCCGAAGCGCTCGGCTTATGCGAAGTTCGACAACCCGGCATCGCGATATGCGCTTGTTGGAGCCTTTGTCGCCGAACTCGCTGATGGCAGCGTGCGTGTCGCGGTGACAGGTGCCGGTTCTGATGGTGTCTACCGGGAAGGGGCGATGGAAAGCGCGCTTTCCGCAAACTTCGCAGCGGATGCCTTATCCGGTACGAGCGCAGATCCGGATGCGATGATGTCCGATATTCATGGCTCCGCCGCCTATCGTGCGCATCTGGTTAAAGTCATGGCTGGCCGCGCGGTTGCTGCTGCGGGCTAAAGGGCGAAAACACAAATGGCGCCGCTGATGGGTTTTCCTGTCGGCGGCGCCTTTTTATGAAGGAATGAAGAAGGGGCATCGGTAATGAAAATCAACGAAGAGACCGTCGCAATTGTTACAGGGGCGGCATCTGGTCTCGGAGAAGCAACGGCAAGGGCACTCGCAAGCGCGGGCGCACCGGTTGCCGTTTTCGACCTCGATGATGAGCGGGGCGTCAAACTTGCCGAGGAGATCCAGGGGCTTTTCGTGAAAGTGGATGTGTCTGACACGGAGAATGTCCGCGCTGCTGTTGAAACGGTTTACCAGGAGGCAGGCCCGCCGCGGATCGCCGTTAACTGCGCTGGCATTGCCATTGCCCAAAAAACGGTTTCCAAGGGTGAGCCCCATGACATGGATCTCTTCCGTAAGGTCATCAATGTGAACCTGATCGGTACCGCCAATGTGGCGACGCTGGCCGCGCAGAAGATGGTTGAAGCGTCGCCGCTGACAGATGATGGCGAGCGTGGCGTGATCATCAACACGGCATCGGTCGCAGCCTTCGACGGTCAGATTGGCCAGATTGCCTATTCTGCGTCAAAGGGTGCCGTCCATGGAATGACTTTGCCGATGGCGCGCGATCTGTCGCGCGATGGCGTCAGGGTCGTCACAATCGCACCCGGTCTTTTTGGAACGCCCATGCTTCTCGGCATGCCGCAGGAGGTTCAGGATGCGCTCGGTGCGCAGGTCCCGTTCCCGTCGCGCTTGGGCAATCCTGCGGAATATGGTGCGCTCGTGCGCTCAATCGTTGAGAATTCCATGTTGAACGGGGAAACGATCCGGCTTGATGGTGCCATCCGGATGGCTCCGAAATAGTTAGTCTTATGCTTCTAAATCAGCCGCGTTTTCGGTGATCTCACGCGCTCGCGGCTACCTCTCGTAAGGCGCTTCTTAAACAAGCAAAACTCTTCTTCGCGTAAACATTCCTACTGCAGATGCAGGATGAGAAATCACCCAGATGCAGCACTAAGAATACAGCATTCGGACGATACCACCGGCACCGCGAAACGCTTACGCTCATTGAAGGTCTCAACTCGGTTGTGACCGCTATCAAATGACGCAAAGAGGAGTGGTGCAATGGGCATGAAAACGGTGGCAAGGGGATTTTTCGAAGCCTGCGAAACGGGCAAGGGCTGGGAGGCGTGCGAAGCTTATTGCACGACAGGCGCAACCTTCTCCTGCCAGGCAGATACTCTGGCCGATGTAGAAACTCTGGAGGGCTACACAAATTGGATGAAAGGTCTGCTCGGACCAATCTCCGATGGTCACTACGAGTTGAAAGCCTTTGCCGAAGACGAAGAGGCGCAGTCTGTGATTGCGGTCGCCGTTTTTCACGGAACGCATACGGGAGAGGGTGGCCCAATACCCGCGACCGGTAAAACAGTCGCCAGCGATTATGTTTATGTGATGAAGTTCGATGGCGGGAAGATCCGCCATATGACAAAAATCTGGAACGATAGTCCGGCTTTGCGTTCGCTCGGTTGGGCCTGAACGAACCCGATTTAGACAGTCTTATCGCGCGCCCCACGTGTCGGAGAGGCGATAGCCTTCCGGCCAGGGATCATCGGGATCCAGCATGTGTTGATGAGTGCCGGTGATCCACGCCCGTCCTGAAATTTCGGGTCGGATCGCTGGCGTCTCGCCAACAAGGGTTTCGCCCAGGATTTTACCTTCAAAGGTGGAGCCGATGAGCGAATGGGCTCTAAGACGATTGCCCGATTTCATCACCCCCCGCGCGTGAAGAACCGCCATCCGCGCAGAGAGTGCGGTACCGGTCGGAGATCGGTCGATCTTCCCGGGTCTGATCGCCACCGCGGATCGCGTTTCAAACCCATCATCTGTTTCAGAAAGCGGGCCAGCGAACAGGCAAAATGAGATATGCCGCCAGTCGGGATTTTCAGGATGGTGAAAGCCGAGCAGAGCGCTCGCCGCGTCGGATATCTCTGTCCCCAGTTTCGCAAGATCGTGCGCCTCGTCTTCAGTGAGCAAGAACCCGAGTGCCTTAGCATCGACAATCACGAAACTGTCGCCGCCATAGGCAGTGTCGACCGTTAGTGTTCCGACACCGTCAACTTCGATCTTCGCATCAAGGTAGCTCGCAAAACTTGGCAGGTTTTCAACGAATATCCGCTTGGCCTTTCCGTCCTCACACTCGGCGCGTACACGAACCAGGCCGCCCGGTGCTTCAAGCACGAGTTCGGTGATTGGTTCACGCATTTCGACAAGGCCGCTGTCGAGAAGGACGGTTGCAACACAAATCGAGTTTGACCCCGACATGGGCGGAGTGTCTTCCGGCTCCATAATGATGAAGGCAGCATCGGCGCGCGGATCTTTCGGCGGTACGAGCAGATTCACATGACGGAAAACGCCGCCACGGGGCTCGTTCAAAACGAAATTGCGAAGAACGCCGTCATTGGCGACGAAGCGGCTTTGTTCCCAAAGCGTTACCCCCGGCGGCGGGGTTACGCCGCCGACAATCACATCGCCGACTTCGCCCTCAGCGTGGGCGGATATAACATGGATGATCTTCGTGCTTCTCATCAGCTTGCAAAGATCGAAACGTAGTGGGTACAGGCTTCGTGGCCTAAAGGCCCCATTTAACCTCTCGGTCGTTCGACTCCATGAGGTTCTGATACCGCGCGACTGCCCAGAGTGGGAAATACGCGGCATAGCCATGGTACTTCAGGTAGAAGACCCGCGGGAAACCCGTGCCGGACCAGTACTTTTCATCCCAGCGCGCTCCGTCCTTCGGTGCGTTGTTGAGATATTTGACGCCGCGCGTCACGGCTTCGTCCTCGACCGCATCGGCGGACATCAGGCCCATCAGTGCCCATGCCGTTTGTGACGCGTTTGAGGTCTCTGCGTAACCTTTTTGTTCGGCATTATAGGTCTCAAGACCTTCGCCCCATCCGCCGTCTTCGCGTTGTTGCGCCTTCAGCCATGCAACTGCTTTCTGGATGTAGGGCTGGCTCATATCTTCGCCAGCCGCCTTGAGGGCAACGAGCGCCGACCAGGTGCCGTAAATGTAATTGACGCCCCAGCGGCCGTACCAGGAGCCGTCGGCTTCCTGTTCGCGTTTGATGAACTCAACACCCTTCTGGATCGCGATCGTGAAACGGTCGCGGTCAACCTGGGCGAGAGCACCGACGCAGCGCCCCGTCACATCAACGGTGGGCGGGTCAAGAAGCGCACCGTGATCGGCGAACGGAATGTGGTTGAAGTAGTAATGCTCGTTCTCCGGCTCAAACGCGCCCCAGCCGCCGGATGACGATTGCATGCCGATAAGCCATTCGCAGCCGCGCTCAATGGCTTCATTGTAGTCTGGGCTTCCCTGGCGGCTCATTGCGAGAATAACAACCGCAGTATCATCGACGTCCGGGTAGTGTGCATTCTCATATTGGAACGCCCAACCACCAGGTCGAACATCCGGTCGTCGTACCGCCCAGTCACCGCGCAGGTCGAGAATCTGGCGTTCTTTCAGCCAATCGAGCGACGCCTTGAGCTTTGGATCGTCCCGCTCGCCCGATTCGAGAATGGCATGTGCGGCAAGGCACGTGTCCCAGACCGGTGACAGGCAGGGCTGGAAGTATATGTCGTCGCCGCGCTCGGTGAGAAGCTTTTCCACCGCCGCACGTGCCGTCACCATATCCGGATGATCATCCGCATAACCGAGCGCTCTATAAGCCATAACAGCGTTTGCCATAGCGGGGTAAATCGCACCCAGTCCATCATCGCCGTTGAGGCGTTCGGTGAAAAATTCGACCGCTTTTTTGATTGCTTTTTCTTTACCGGCACGAAGGGCATTCGGTTCAAGGACACGCAGGAATTTATCGAGCTGAAGAAAGGCAGCGCCCCACGGGGAGCCTGTGTGATTGACGTTGTAGACTTTTTGTTTTTCCGGTGGGATCGTGAAGAGTTCCCGGATGTCGCGGCCGGTCGGATTCGCGGCTTGTGCTTTCTTTGCGAAGAGCACGAGAAGGGGCACCAGAACCGTACGGGCCCAATAGGACATTTTTGATATGTGGAACGGCGACCAGACCGGTTGCAGCATCATTTGCACCGGCATAACCGGGATAGCGCGCCAGGGTACCTGACCGAAGAGCGCCAGCGAGATCCTGGTGAATACGTTGGCAGAAGCTGCCCCCCCTTGCGACAGAATCCACTCGCGCCCGCGGACCATATGCTCAGCATCGACGTCGTCGCCGATCAATTTCAGCGCCCAGTAGGCTTTCACACTTGCCGAAATGTTGCCGGCGCCATTGTGAAAAAGCGGCCAGGAGCCATCATCACTTTGCAACGATCGGATGTAACGGCCGATTTTTTCTTCGCGTTCCGCTTCAGTCTCGCCAAGAAAATGGCGGAGCAGGATATATTCCGACGGTATCGTCGTATCGGCTTCGAGTTCAAAAACGAAATGGCCGTCATCTTGCTGCTCTTCAAAGAGAGCGGCACGCTGTGTTGTGATAACGTTTTGAAGGTCTTGGAAGTGGATCGTCATGGCATTCCTTCAAAAGACGCGAAGCTAAATCAACCGGATCAAACTCCCAGGTCCGTAATGAAGACCGGTTTCCCAAAGCATTCCAAAATGGCAAAGGTGTTGTTCCTTAACGCCATTTTCCGCGGTGGTCTATTCAACGCTTGTATAAAAGTTGATTAAATACCGCTAGAGGCGACGACGTTTCTTTGGATGCTGTGGTAAATTTGACCGGGATTGGTCACGATGCGAGACCGGGAATAGCGATTTTTGAAAGAAAATCAAGCTGTTTTGGAAAGTCCCGCCCGGGTTATACCCGCCAGAACATCATTAAATTTTTCGCCCTGAATGATGATATGCGACCGCAGCAGGCGTGCGGCTTCGTCGCCGTCACCCTTTGAAATGGCAGTCAGGATTGCACCGTGTTCATCCATGGATTGCGAGAGGCGTCCGCGGGCCTGCAATTGGATCCGCCTGATCGGCTGCAGAATACGAAACAGCGCCTGCGCTTCACGCTGCAGGTAGGAATTACCACTCGCCTCATAAATCATTTGGTGAAAACGTTCGTTCTCACTGAAATAGGTGTTGGGTTCCGCCGCTTCGCGCGCCCGCGCGCAGGAAAGATGAGCCTCTTCGAGCGCCTTTAACTGTTCGCTTGTCGCGCGTCGGGCGGCCAGTCTTGCGGCGAGTGCCTCAAGCTCTGCCATCACTTCAAACATTTCCACAATTTCGGCAATTGTCGGAAGCTTCACGAAGGCGCCGCGATTGGGAACAAGATCAACGAGGCCCGAAGACGACAACATTCGCAACGCTTCACGGACAGGCGTGCGGGAGACGGCATATTTCTCCGAAAGACATGTCTCATCGAGTTTATAGCCGTCGGGATAATCGCCGGTCAGGATAGCGTCTTCGAGATCGCGGCTGATTGCGAGACTGGTCGTACCGTCCTGTCCTATTGTCCTCGGCATAGCCTGCTCCGTTCCCTTCAATTAAAGAGGCGTCTCACCAAAACCGTTCAATCCCAACGGTTTATGGCAAAAAAATCGTCATAGAAGGTTGTATACAATAATTTCCAGATTGCATATTATCTCGGACATCTGTTACACAGTCAAGATTGGCGCGATGTATGGTCACAACGATGGTGATCGAAAAGTGCCATCAAAAATAGGGAGGAAAGCTGAAATGAAGCAGTTGAAGCTTGCGGGCGTTACGCTCGCAGTCGCCGTTGCCATGACCGCATCTGCATCGGCAACGGAATTGCGCCTGTCCCACCAATGGTCGACAAAAGATGTCCGCCATAAAGTGGCAGAGATTGTCGCTGAAGAGGTGAAGAACGCCAATGTTGGTCTCGAAATCGAGATCTTTCCATCTAAGTCTTTATTTAAGCCGCGAGAGCAATATCGCCCACTGAGCCGCGGCCAATTGGATATGACGGTCTTTCCGCTTGCTTATGCAGCGGGCGAGCGTCCGCAGTACAATCTCACCCTGATGCCGGGTCTTGTAAAGAACCATGACCATGCGGCCCGTTTGAACCGTTCCGACTTCATGGCCGAGCTTGAAAAAATCATGGCCGAAGATGATGTGATGGTCCTTGTGCACGGCTATCTCGCAGGCGGTTTCGTCGGCAAAGACCGGTGCATCACCAGCCCCGAGCACGTCAAAGGTCTTCAGACCCGAGCCGCTGGTAAGTCTTTCGAACAAATGCTTGCCGCAGCTGGCGCATCGATTGCCTCAATGGCTTCATCCGAAATCTACAACGCGATGCAGACCGGGGTTCTCCAGGCTGCCAACACGTCATCCTCATCCTTCGTGTCTTATCGGATTTATGAGCAGGTGAAGTGCTACACGCCGGCATCTGATGTTGCGCTTTGGTTCATGTATCAGCCGTTAATGATGAATAAGTCGACCTTCGACGGTCTGACGCCTGAACAGCAGGCCGCAATAAAGGCCGGAGCTGCAAAAGCTGAAGCCTTCTATCTTGAAGAAGCCAAGCGTCAGGACGCAGCCTCTGTGGAAGCTTACAAGAAAGCCGGTGTTGAAATCGCCAACATGTCAGCTGAGGAATTCCAGCAATGGCGCAATATCGCGAAGGAATCGTCCTACAAAAACTTCGTTGACAGCGTAAAGGGTGGCCAGGCGCTGCTCGATAAAGCGCTCGCAGTCGAATAGAGCACATCATAAAGGGCGGTCCGGCGGGCCGCCTTTTTCTTATGTTTCATGGTGGGCGCACCCCGCGCTCTCCGGTCCCTCATCAAGCAATTTCGGGCAGCAGAGCCATGGCAACCAAATCCGGTTTGCCGGTCGCGAAGACCGGTGGCAATCCCATCCTTCAGGCCATTAATTTTCTATCGACCCTTGCAGGTTTCGTGGCAGCAGGCCTGATCTTCGTTTCGGTTCTGATCACCTGTCAGATGATTTTTGTGCGATACGTTTTGAACCAGTCAACGATCTGGCAAACGGAAGCAGTCACCTACATGGTCCTTGGCGCGACCCTGATCGGGCTTCCTTACGTCCAAAGATTGCGCGGCCATGTCAACGTTGATCTGATACCGATCGCGCTACCGGGCCTCGCCCGCAAAGCGCTCGCCGTCTTCACGTTGGTGGCCACAATCATAATGGCCTCCATCATGCTCTATTACGGCTACGAATTCTGGCACATTGCGTTTGAGCGGGGCTGGCGCTCCGACACGGTTTGGGGCGTCAGCCTTTGGATCCCGTACATTGCGGTCCCGATCGGCTTTACACTTTTCATTCTGCAACTTTCTGCCGACCTCCTGGCAGTCATTCTTGGCATCGAAGAACCCTTCGGACTGCCGCCGAAAGGAGGTGAGTGATGGATCCGATCACGCTCGGCGGCATTGTCGCCATCGTCACAATTCTGGGTCTGTTTTCCGGCGTTTCTGTCGCAACCGGCCTTTTGATCGTCTCCGCGATCTTCATTCTCGTCTTCGACCCAAGATCGCTTGAACTCATGCCGGAACTTTTCTTCGGCAAACTCAACAGTTTCGCGCTTCTTTCGATCCCGATGTTCATCATTATGGGGGCGGCGATTGCATCGACTCGAGCCGGATCCGATCTTTATGAGGCGCTCGATCGGTGGCTGACGCGCATTCCAGGCGGTCTTGTGATTTCGAACCTGGGTGCCTGCGCACTTTTCGCGGCGATGTCTGGCTCGTCACCTGCGACCTGCGCTGCGATCGGCAAGATGGGCATTCCCGAAATGCGCAAGCGTGGCTTCCCGGATGGGGTTGCGGCGGGCTCGATTGCTGCTGGCGGTACACTTGGCATTCTCATTCCGCCATCCGTCACCATGATCGTCTATGGGATTGCGACAGAAACATCGATCGGGCGGCTTTTCCTCGCTGGTGTCATTCCAGGTTTCATGCTGGTCGGGCTCTTCATGATCTGGTCGATCTATTCGACCTGGCGCTCAGGGTCTGCCGATGCACTCGGCGGACGCAGCTATTCCTGGGCTGAACGGTTTGAATTGATGCCGCGGGTGCTA
>JBCDCZ010000060.1:0-18189 GCA_039180865.1 Pseudomonadota bacterium
AAGGATTCATTTGCAAGCAGTTCCGCTCAGATGGTAGTCGGAGAAAATCGCCTCACAATAACCCTTTAGCCAAGGCTTTCAACGCCGTGACCTTTGAAACCGGTCGAACTAAGCATTCCCACATAGAGACGGAAATGACGCCGCCGCGCCGCATTCTCGCCCTTGAATCGAGCTGCGATGAGACCGCGGCAAGTGTAGTGATCTGGCATGGGGACCCGGTTCGTGACGGAGGCGGTGAGATAGCCTCCAACGTCGTAATCAGCCAAATCGATGAACATTCCGCATTCGGCGGAGTCGTCCCTGAGATCGCGGCACGGGCCCACGTCAAAGTAATGGATCAGGTCGTTATGGCTGCGCTCATCGACGCAAACCTAGAACTGGACGAGGTGGACGCCATCGCCGCGACGGCTGGTCCGGGCCTCAATGGCGGGCTTTTGGTTGCGGCAATGACGGCAAAGGCCATGGCCATCGCACTCAAAAAACCCTTCTACCCGATCAACCATCTCGAGGGCCACGCGCTGACCGCGCGGCTGACCGATGGCGTTGCGTTTCCCTATCTTCTTCTCTTGGTCTCGGGTGGTCACACGCAGATTTTGACAGTTCGTGGCGTGGGCGATTACGAGCGCATGGCAACAACCATCGATGACGCGCTCGGCGAGGCTTTTGACAAAACGGCAAAACTGCTTGGCCTCGGTTTTCCCGGCGGCCCAGCAGTGGAAAAGGCAGCAGGAGGCGGCAATCCAAAACGCTTCTCGTTTCCACACCCGCTCAAGGGAAAAGAGAGTTTAAACCTCTCACTTTCCGGTCTGAAAACCGCGGTACGGATAAAGGCGCAAGACTCAGCTCCGCTGTCTGAGAGCGATGTTGCCGATCTCTGTGCTTCGTTTCAGGCTACCATTGTCGAAATCCTGGAAGACCGGGTCTCACGCGCTATGGAACGTTTCATCGAAACTGAACAACCCGTCGAACCGACGCTGGTGATTGCCGGTGGTGTCGCTGCCAATCAGGCGATCAGAACGATGCTTGAGAGGCTCTCGGCTGAGCGCGGTTTCAGATTAGCTGCACCGCCACCGCGGCTTTGTACCGATAACGCCGCCATGATCGGATGGGCCGCCGCCGAACGCATGGCTCTGGGAGAAGACGGGGATATGGATTTCATACCACGCCCTCGCTGGCCGCTCGATGAAACCCGGACGATCATCGGCCACGGCAAACGCGGAGCGAAGGTATGAGCGATATTGCGGTGATTGGCGGCGGCGCCTGGGGAACAGCCCTTGCAAGCGTTCTTGCCCGTGCTGGACACCGCCCGATCCTTCTTATGCGTGACCCAACACGCGCAAGTGACATGAACGCGTCGGGAGAAAACCGCAAATATTTGCCAGGCATCAAGCTTCCACCGGAGATTCACGCAACTGCGCTCATGAGCGAGATTAAATCGGCCAGCAACGTTCTTGTCGTAACCCCTGCTCAAACTTTACGGGATGTGCTCATCAAGCACAGTGAATTTATCGGCCAGGAAACCCGCCTTATCCTGTGCTCGAAAGGTATCGAACAGGAGACTGGAAAGCGGGTGAGCGAAATCGCAGCCGAGACCTGCCCGGGGCGCCCACTTGCTATTTTATCCGGGCCGAGTTTCGCCGACGATGTGGCGCGTGGTCTTCCGACAGCAGTGACGCTCGCGGCGGAAACACTGGATGCGGCGATTTCGCTATGTGAGACCCTTTCTGCGTCCCATTTCCGGCTCTATGCCACCGATGACATTGCGGGTGCGGAACTTGGCGGGGCACTTAAAAACGTATTCGCGCTTGCCGTTGGCATGGCGCGCGGTCGTGGCCTTGGTGCAAGTGCGGAAGCGGCGCTGATCACCCGAGGCTTCGCGGAACTGCAGCGTCTCGCCCGCCACTTCGGAGCCCGTCCGGAAACGCTCACCGGCTTGTCCGGTCTCGGCGATCTGATCCTCACCTGCTCAAGCCCGCAATCGCGAAACTTTGCCTACGGCTTTGCGGTTGGCGAAGGACGCAACCTAAGCGGAATGAAGCTCGCAGAAGGGGTTCATACAGCCGGCATCGCAGCAGACCTTGCCAGAAAAGAAGGGATTGATGCGCCCATCATGTCGGTGGTCCACGCTGTTTTAAGTGATAAGCTGAGCGTCGATGACGCTATTGCGGGTCTTTTGAAACGCCCGCTTAAAGCAGAAAGCATGTGAGATGAAGAATGTGCTGTCTGGCTGGGTTTTGTTGGCTAGCGTGATGCTCTGTGCATCAGCTGCGTTTAGCGCGGATCGTACGTCGCACTACACCAAACTCGATTTCGAACGGGACTGCAAACCACTCAACGACGTAGAGGCATCCGGCGACACAGAGCCCGATGTCGGGGGGACCTTTCGGTGCCAGGGATTTCGAGATTACCCGATCATCCTTAAAGTCGGCGATCTTCGCGAGAGTGTGCAATATGGCAAAATCCGTCAGGACTTGATCGATACTGCCTGGGAGAGTTTCGCCCAGTGGAATGTGCTCAACCCGACGACGGAATGGCGGGTTAAAGACGGCACGCCCATCGCGGCCATTCAACGCTTCTTCATCGAAAACCCTGATAGAGACGGCAACGCGCCCGCAACGCAGGACCGCGGGCGGGTTCTTGTGGTCAGCCTGGTTGCCACAGAAGATAATAACGGCACAGGCTGCGTCGTCGGCTATGTTGACGCGCGCGCGAACAAGAATGCCAATGTCTTGGCACGCGAACTGGCAGACACGGTGACACCCAACCATGATTGTTCCATTGAACCAGTCTTTCATGCGAAGCGCGGCCCGCTTTCAGGGACGCCAAGCCGTTCATTTCCCGCTTCCAATTAGCGGAAAGCGCGGGTAAACCGGCACAGTCTTAAAACCAAGTTATGCTTGGTCTTTCCCATTCTCAGCTAGGAGACGGCCATGCTGTTTGCTTTCGTCGGTTATGACAAACCCAACTCCCTTGATCTTCGTATGGACAATCGTCCGGCCCATGTTGAATGGCTGAAGACAAATCCGATCCCGATCACTGGGCCCCTTCTCGATGATGACGGCAATCCTTGCGGGTCGATTGTGATTTGCGAGGCGGAAAGCCTTGAGGAGGCGGCCAAAATCTTCGCAACGGACCCTTATGCAGAAGCAGGCCTGTTTGAAAAAACCGATCTTCGCCCATGGAAATGGGTGATTGGCGCGCCTGAATAGGCGCAAAAACTAGAAAGACTGCACTATAGGGAGATCCGCATGGCGTACTGGTTGTTCAAATCTGAACCGTTCAAATGGTCATGGGACCAGCAAAAGGCCGAAGGCGACAAAGGCGGTGAATGGGACGGCATCAGAAACTACCAGGCGCGCAACTTCATGCGGACGATGAAGCTTGGTGAAAAGGGCTTCTTCTACCATTCAAACGAAGGTCTCGAAATCGTCGGCATTATTGAGATCTCCGCTGAGTCCCATCCGGATTCGACGACCGATGATGAACGCTGGGACTGCGTTGATGTCCGCGCTGTTTGCGACATGCCGAAACCCGTGACACTGAAACAGGTGAAAACGACGGAAGCGCTCAGCGATATGTCATTGGTCACCTCGATGCGGCTTTCCGTTCAACCGGTGAAAGACGAGGAATGGGATATCGTTTGCCGCATGGGCGGGCTCGATCCAAAGACCCTAAAGCCGCTTTGATCATCAACAGGTTTGATCGAACGATCACTGATCTTTGCTTTTTCAGCCTGACGGTCCGGTTATTGTGACACTCTCCTTCAGAGCATCCTCAGGAGTAGGAGTCACGTAACGACATGAACATCTACCACGCCTTCTTTGACCTTGAAAAAGGTCAGTCCGACCTTGATTTTGCCGAAGACTTGAAGGGGTTTCTGGATTACCTGACGGAGCGCGGCAAGATAGAAGGCTGGCGTTTGATGCGGCGTAAGCTCGGCCTTGGCCCGACCGGGATGGGAGAATTTCACCTTATGATCGAGACCCGCGATCTTGCACAACTCGATGCGGCATTTGAAATGGCGAGCGAACGCACCGGTGAAATGGAAGACCGCCACGCCTCGGTTAATCAGAAAGTCTCAGGCATTACTTTCGCGCTTTACCGAGACTTTCCGGACCCGCACCGAAAGCACGGCGAAGAAAAGTTCTGATGATGCTTCGCCTTAACGCGGATGACGCGCGCCGGACCATTCTCCACCTTCAGGCGCTGACGCGTCCTCAAAACCGCAGGCTCACCTCAACGGAACTGCACGACCTTATCGAGGCGCTTGGCTTCGTTCAAATCGACTCGATCCAATGGGTGGAACGCGCCCACCACATGATCCTGCATGCGCGCAATCAAACTTACCGGCCACAAGACCTTCATCGCCTAACGGAACGCGAGCAACTCCTGTTCGAAAACTGGACGCATGACGCATCCTTCATCCCATCGTCCTTTTATCCATATTGGAAACACAAGTTTCGCCGGGAGGAAGCGCGGCTTCACGATAAATTCCACGATTGGCAGGGTGCAGGATTTGTCGCCCATCTCGACGACCTTATGAGGCGCATCGAACAGGACGGGGCGTTGATGTCTCGTGATCTGGAACGCCCTGCTGGCAAGCAGGAGATGTGGCAGTGGCATGATGGAAAAGCGGCACTGGAATATCTCTGGCGCATCGGAAGACTGTCGATCCGAGAGCGCCGCAACTTCCAGAAAGTCTATGACCTGCCGGAACGCTGCTTAGGATCAGCTCCACTTGACGATAGCGTCGACCATGAAGCCTTCATCGATTGGGCGTGCAGACAGGCGCTCGATAGGCTTGGCTTTGGATCACCCGCAGACATTGCCCGCTTTTTTGATCTCGTAACCATCGACGAAGCGAAGCAATGGCTTGACCGTCAGGACGGACAAAGCGTGCGGGCCGTAATCGTCGCAGGAGCGGATCGGTCCGAGAAGGCTCTGTTTGCACGGCCGGATATCGAAGATGTCCGTGATGGTCTTCCCGCCCTACCGGACAAGGCACGTTTTTTATCCCCTTTCGATCCCGTTATCCGCGATCGCAAGCGCCTCCTCTGGCTTTGGGGCTTCGACTACAAGATCGAGATTTATGTGCCGGAAAAAAAACGCCGTTTCGGCTATTATATCTTTCCGATCCTGGACGGCACAAAGCTCGTTGGACGGATCGACATGCGCGCCGACCGAAAAGCAGATGCCCTTGTTGTCCGACGGATCTGGCTTGAAAAGGGCGTAAAGTTATCAGCCGGGCGCAGGCAGCGTTTCGAAACGGAATTGGCACGTCTCACGCGCTTCTGCGGTCTCTCGGAGACGGTTTGGGACGGGTCGGTTGAAGCCGGGCGAAGTGAAATTCAAGGGGGTTAAACGATGGAATTTGGCGGTATCAACTATCTCGCGGTGGCCGCGGCAGGCGCTGCCGGCTTCGTTACCGGGGCGATCTGGTACACCGCGCTCGGAAAAGCCTGGATGACAGCGGCAAGTCTCAGTGAAGAAGATGTTAAGCCCAAACCCATTCTGTTCATCACAGCGGCGGTCTGTCAGCTGATCATTGCGTGGGTTCTTGCCGGTCTCGTCGGTCACCTTGGCGAAGGCCAGGTCAATCTCAGAAACGGCCTCATCTCAGCGGCTTTTGTCTGGTTCGGATTCGTGCTCACGACCCAGATCGTCAATCATCGCTTCCAGGGACGACCGTGGTCCCTCACCGCGATCGATTGCGGCCACTGGCTTGCGGTTTTGCTCGTCCAGGGAGCCGTCATCGGATTGATCGGGGTCCGAAGTTAGGCGAGCGTGCGGAAGGCTTCGACGACCTGTTCGTAAACGGGCCGCTTAAAGGGAACGACAAGATCGGGCGCCTCGGAAAGCTCGCCCCAGCGCCATTCCGAAAATTCCGCAGGATGCACACCGCCGCCCGGTGAAAGCACATCAATCTCGCTGTCTTCGCCTTCAAAGCGAAATGCGAACCAGCGTTGCGTCTGGCCGCGATATTTGCCCTTGAGTGCGATCCCAAGCATCTCCTTTTGAAGATCGTAATTGAACCAGTCCGGTGCTTCACCCAACAGACTGATTGAAGAGACGTTGGTCTCCTCGAAGAGTTCGCGCTTGGCGGCCTCGAGCGGGTCCTCGCCCTTATCGATGCCTCCCTGCGGCCATTGCCACAAATGATCGGGCTCCCGGTGTTCCGGATCGGTTTTCCAGTTGCGCTTTCCAAGAAAGACCTGACCATCCCGATTAAAAAGAACCACACCGACACAGGGTCGATAGGGAAGATCATTATGGATAAGATTCTTTTTCGTCACGGTAAAACACCTGCCTCAAGCCAAGCGGCCGATCCCGAATTCGGAACCGACCGCTTGTTTTTCAGCATCTTTCGCACCGTGTTTCAAGCGCGCAAGATGACGACTTCGCCATCTCCGGCGCGCCGCTAGAGCCGCATGATGACTGCATCACCGTCTTCGGGCGAAAGCGTTGACGATGATTGCGCCCCGGCACTCGGACCCGATGCACCGAAAACCGCAATTTCTGCTTCGAGATCCGCAACGAACCGATCGAGCATGCCGGCAAATTGCGGATAGGAAAGGCCCTCAAGATACGCATCCGCCGATAAGACGAGAGTGCTTCCCTCATTCAATGACAGACGCGTCCGCCGCTCAACGAGAGACTGATTGCGCTCAAACGCCACCCACGGATCGAACCCTTCGGCGTCTAAATGCTCCGCAACAATCCCGAACACGAAGATCGCATCATT
The DNA here is from genome assembly GCA_039180865.1 of Pseudomonadota bacterium. Classification (GTDB taxonomy): domain Bacteria; phylum Pseudomonadota; class Alphaproteobacteria; order Rhizobiales; family JACESI01; genus JBCDCU01. The sequence continues at coordinate 6,743 of JBCDCZ010000060.1, forward strand.
TGCTGGGCTGTATCCAAGAGCGATATCCAGCTTTCCGTCAAGACGGATCGGAATAAGGCCGTTTTCATCAAACGCAAGCCCTCTGACGCCCTGCTGGCTGGCAAACTCGGAAATCAGGTTTTCCGCACGTGCACTGAGGTTCATGACTGCCCTTCGCTCTTGTCTTGCGTTCCGTCCTCTTCCGTTGCTTCCCGCTGCGCTGCATCGGGATCAGCAGCCGACGACGTCATGCGGTCGACGAATCCCGGGCTGGCAATTCCTTTTGGTTTTTGTGCCATACGCTTGCGGGCAAGGTCTTCGGCGAACTTTTTCATTTCAGGTGAAACATCTCCGGTCATCTTAAACCTCCTGCATAACAAGTTGCACCGTACCCATGGCCATTCCAGTCATATCAAAACCGGGATGGTAGTTTGCTTCCATGTGAGGTGGCAGCAATCCGCCGCTATCGAAAACACGAGCTGTCACCTGGAACTGAACATTGGGCGGGAATGCGACTTCGGCTTCCGTCGGCTTGTCGGAAAATGCCGTAATATCTTTTCCTTGTGATCCGGCTTTCAGAAGCAGGGTCATGGAATAGTTGACGCCTCCAAACGCTTCACCCTCATCGTAGCTCGACGACATAATTCCAGGATCTGAAATCATGGCATTGACGGTATGCTGCGTGCCAACATTTTGAGGGAGTTTCGCGCCGCGAAAAGCCTGATAATAGGTACCCGTCGGCGTATCGACGGGATTTCCGTCGAATGAGGGAAGCTTTGCAAGGGCGCTCGTAAATGCATTCGCGAGCCCCTGCATAGCGGGATTGCCATCATTGTTGCGCAATGAATCGTTCACCTGCCGATAGGCTTGCGACGTGTACATGGAAATCGCGATCGCCTCTTCGAGGGTTACGCCATATGCCTCCATTGCCGCTGCAGTTCGCGGCGTATCCAGGACGGCATCCATGATACTATCGAATGTCCCCTGATTGATGTAGGTATCTGTGCTGCCTGCAAGCGACGTATAGAACTGGCTCTGCTGAGCATCTTGTTTATATTGCTGCTTTTGTTCTGCGGTAAAGGTTTTCCCCGCTAACACCGGGTGGGATGCGCCCGCCGGATGCGCATTGTTCCCGGCATTCTGAGCTCCGTTCCCAAGAGAATTGAAGAAATCCGCTATCTTATGGCCAAATTCGACAATTTTGTTCCCAATCGCTTGTGCGCCTTTGACAATGGCCTGCCCAATCTTCTGGAAAATATTGGGTTGCGACTGCGCACCAGTCGCGCCTCCGACAGAATCTGACATCCGTCTTACCTCACTCTGTGTTTGTTAAATGGTGAATGACGGAGGCCTTGACCTCGTTCACAAGCGCATCGGCTGCGTTCACCTGATTGAGCGTGATATTGGCGATATCGAACGCATCGAGACTCAATGGAACGACATTCGCAATTTCGAGATAATCCTGGTGAGCACGCACACGAAGCGATCCGCCCGCAAGGCCGCCATCGGCTGCATTTCGACGCAAAAGGGTCTTTAAAATTGGCGCAGGAACGCTTCGGTGAACCCCATCGACAGGTGTTGTAATGATCAACTGGCCGGACGTTTCGTCAAACTCCAATTCGAGGCGACGACCGTTCTCAAAATCCAGGCGCAACCGCTTCTCAATCACCGGGCCCGGATCGAACCCTATGACCTCTTTTACCGCTCGCGCTAAAGATTCCCCATTCGTCATTCAAATCACCTTGTCTCGCTGCATCGTGTGAAGTCACCTTAAGGCAGGAGATCGTAGGCTTTTGTTCAGAATGTTACAATTTGTTCGTAAATCATGTGGCGCCCCGAAAAAATCGGCGTGCATGAGTGATCGTTAGAGAGACGTCGCTAAAAGCTTGATTTGTCGAGCGTTGCCGAGATCGGAATCAGCTTTATCCCGCGCTTGTCGGCATCCTTTGCCCAACGCTGGAGACGCTCAATTGTAACGGGAAAGGCGGACGCGACACCGATCGCAAGTCCCTTATCACGGGCAAGGCTTTCGAGTTCCAGAAGGCGGGCGTCGATATCATCCGCGTTCAGGATTGAATCAAGGACAATGGTTGTCTGTGCGAAGGCGAGATTTGTCTGCTTTGCAACTTCGCCCGCGCGGCTGAGCGGGGTCGATCCGTCATCAACATACATCAGCCCACGATCGCGCAATTCTTCAAACAGCGGTTTCAGCGCTTCCGGAGAGGCGGAGAACCGCGCGCCCATGAAATTCACGACACCGACGTAATTGGTGATGCGCGCCAAAACCCAATTCAGCCGGTCGCGATTATCAGGCCAGGTGTTTTCAACAAGAAGCGTTTTGGGGCCTGGGTCATTGTTCGGATAATCGAAGGGTTCCATCGGTAACTGCAGAAGGATTTCATGACCGAGGGCTCGCGCTTTCGCCATCCATTCCTGCAAACCGTTGACGTATGGAGCAAAGGCGAGGCTGACTTCACCGGGCAGGCCATCAATAGCCTCTCGGGTCGTCTTCCGTCCGATCCCAAGACCACCCACGACGAGGGCGACCCGGTTAAGCCCGCCATCGCTTGCGCCGGACGGACGCGAATAGGCAACGAGGGCTTTTTCACCGTTAGGACCGATCCTTGGAAGAAAGCCATAGCGCGATTCTTCCACCAGCTCTTTTTCCGCAACGCTTGAGAGCGTGAGCCCGCTTACTGGCTGGTCGACCTCGGACGGGTCATAGATCAGGACATCATTTGGATCGATTTCGGTGAGTTGCCCAGGTTCCGAAGGCGTCAATTCCGTGAGGACAAGTTCAGTATCATTATTCTGGTTCTGCGGTTCGACATCGATAACGGCAACGTCCCGGTCAGGGTTATCGAACTTGGGCTCAACAATGCGCACATCGACCTGAGGCCGCCCGCCGGAAGGGTCATCGACGACCGCCACCCATATCATCGCAAAGAACACAAGGCTTGCAACAAGACCCGCCGAAACCGCGATGAACGGAAACTTGAGGACTTTGCCGATCAAGCTCGCGCCGACGGTTTTCTTTTTGGCTTTTACCCCGAGGGGTTTGTTCAAATCGTCCAAGCCCGCTTGCCTTTGTCTAACCAGGGAACCTATCGATCAAACGAATCACTTTGCTGATGAAAGAAAGAATACCGGTCTAGCGGCTCCGTCACCACCTTAAGCGGTGAAAGCATTGACAAACCCACCATTTCCAAACGACATGGCGGCAGGAAACAAAGAGCGATCAGGTCATGCGCGGTTATTTCGCAATCGGGGTTGAGAGTCTTTCCAAGACAGGCAATTTCGGCAACCTCATCCGAACCGCCCATGCATTCGGGGCAAGTTTCGTGTTTTCCGTCAACGCCGAAACCAAGGCCAGGCGGTTTGGAGCCGATACGTCGCGAACGGCTGACAACCTCCCCTTTTATGACTGGAGCAGCGTCGATAAAATGCAGCTCCCGGGCAACTGCCAGCTTGTCGGAATTGAACTCCTGGATGATGCAATCGAACTGCCGAGTTTTCGCCATCCGGCCCGGGCAGCTTATGTCCTTGGCCCGGAACGCGCATCGCTCTCGCCCGAGATGATCGAACACTGCGATTACACGATCAAGATCCCTACCCGCTTTTGCATCAATGTGGCTACCGCGGGTGCGATCGTGATGTATGACCGGGTTTCAAGCTACGGGAAGTTTGCCGAACGCCCGGTCAAGGCTGGCGGGCCGCAGGAACAACCGGCAGAGCATGTACATGGCGGTCCGCGTTTTAGAACCGAGGGCAGGAGCATTCACGGCCCGAAGTTGGACGTATGATCCAAAGCCTTGGTGGAGGACCTAGACCGGCACAAGGTCTCCGGACTTCACCTTTTCCATGACCGCGTAAGTGTGTGTTTCCCGGACACCGGGCAGCCGTAGCATCACATCGGATAGAAACTGGCGGTAAGCATCCATATCCGGGACGCGGGCTTTGATGAGGTAATCGAACCCTCCGGCGACCAGATAGCACTCGGCAATTTCCGGTGCGCGCAATGCTGCCTCTGTGAACGCATCAAAGACATCGTCGGTGGTGCGCTCCAGCTTTACTTCAATGAAGACGACAAGACCGAGGCCGAGCTTCTCGGCTGAGAGAATTGCGCGATATCCAGAAATGAAACCGTCTCGCGTGAGGCGCTTCACCCTTTCGGCAGTGGCCGTCGCTGAAAGCCCGATCTTGTCTGCAAGCTCAAGGTTGGTAATCCGGCCATCGGTTTGGAGGATGGCGAGGACTTTCCGATCAAGCCTGTCAATTTCACTATCAAATGCATGCATTCCAGAGAATTTCCGTAAAAATTGGCGATTACCGCCTCTCTTTTAGTCAAAAAATCTATGAAATACGAGATATAATGGAGGTGTGTGGTCTATCGATGCAGGCCGCCGATTCAACTTCTTAAACTTGGGAGAGATCACCGATGGCGCACGCGGAAACCGAACCGCTCACGTTTAAACCGGCTGAAGCTGCGGCGATCAAACCATTTTCAGCGCCCTATTCGGATAACGATGATCGGCTTGTGCAGACTTTCCTCGCCGACACAAAACTGTCACCGGCTGCCGAGCAATCAGCCCAAAGCCGCGCCGCACTTTACGTCGAGGAAATCCGGGCAAAGCACAGCCAGATCGGAGGTCTTGAAGATTTTTTGCGGGAATATGGCCTTTCGACCAAAGAAGGTCTCGCTTTGATGGCTCTTGCCGAAGCGCTTCTGCGGGTTCCCGATGCGGCGACCCAGGACAAGCTGATTGAAGACAAGATCGGCGTCGGCAATTGGGCTGAACAGGAGGGGGGCGACACATGGTTTGTCACCGCTGCAACCTGGGGATTGGGTCTTTCAAGCCGTATCATCAGACCCGGCGAAACGCCCCGTTCGGTTCTAGAGAGCGTTGTAAAGCGTATCGGCATGCCGAGTGTGAGGACTGGTGTCAAACAGGCTATGCGGTTCCTTGGCCATCATTTCGTCCTTGGCGAAACGATCGAGGAAGCGCTCGGCCGGGCGAGTTCAAAGGAAAAAATCGGCTTTCGTTATTCGTTTGATATGCTTGGTGAAGGTGCACGAACCCGGGCGGACGCAAAGCGCTATCACGCTGCCTACAGCGATGCGATTGAAAAGATCGGAGCGGCGGCAGGTACCGCCGGCACCCTTCCCGCACGCCCTGGAATTTCTGTCAAACTCTCAGCTCTGCACCCGCGTTACCTTCCGACCAAGCGCGACCAGGTGTTTGAAGAGATCGTTCCCTCACTACTTGAGCTCGCTCAGGCAGCGAAGGCGCATAATCTGAACTTCACCGTTGACGCGGAAGAAGCGGACCGGCTTGAAATATCGCTCGAAATCATCGAGGCGGTCTTCCGCGATCCTTCCCTCCGAGGCTGGGGTGGTTTCGGCCTTGCAATCCAGGCCTATCAGAAGCGCGCCGTCGCCGTTGTTGACTGGGTGAGTGCGCTTGCACGTAGTAAAAACGACCGCATGATGGTGCGCCTCGTGAAAGGCGCTTATTGGGATACCGAGATCAAGCGCGCTCAGGAACGTGGTCTCGACGACTTCCCGGTCTTTACCCGCAAGGCCGCAACGGACCTCTGCTATCTTGCCGCTGCAAAGCGCATGCTTGATGCGCGTGATGTTCTCTACCCGCAATTTGCAACCCACAACGCGCTGACGGTCTCAACGATCATGGAAATGGCCGGAGACCGCGAGGGATTCGAGTTCCAGCGCCTTCATGGTATGGGTGAAGCTCTGTTCGACCATGTGCTTCAGGAAGACCATATCGCCTGCCGGATCTATGCGCCGGTTGGCGGTCACAGGGATCTTCTCGCCTATCTTGTACGCCGCCTTCTTGAAAACGGCGCGAACTCGTCTTTCGTTTCCGCCGTCGGCGACACAAAGATCCCTGTCGAACAGCTCTTGAAAGATCCCGCGGATTATCTATCCGATGGCACTGCACGCCATCCGAACATTCGCCTGCCGCGCGCCCTCTACGGAAACAGCCGCAAGAACAGCAAAGGTCTTGAATTTGGAGACAAGTCAGCGCTCGACACCCTCATCAAAGGAGTGAAGGTGGCGGCAGAAACTACGGTGACCGCAGAACCGCTCATTGCTCAAAAACGTGCCCAGGAAGGGCAGAAACCGCTAAAGCGTCCCGCAGATTGTAGCGTCGCGGCAGGGTTCGTTGTCGAAACAGATCCCGGTGACGTGCGGCTCGCTGTCAACCAGGCGGTCATCGGGTTCAAGGAATGGTCGCACGCGCCGGTCGATCAGCGCGCAAACGCGCTTCGCAAGGCAGCCGATCTTCTTGAAGCAAACCGCGATCACCTGATGGCTCTTCTCGCACACGAGGCTGGAAAAACACTCGACGACGGGATTGCTGAGATCCGTGAAGCGGTTGATTTTTGCCGGTACTACGCGAATGAAGCTGAGCGGTTGATGGCACACCCGGAAATCATGCCGGGTCCGACAGGCGAAGAAAACCTCTACGCACTTCACGGCAGAGGTCCATTCGTTTGTATCTCACCCTGGAACTTCCCCCTCGCAATCTTCCTTGGTCAGGTAACGGCGGCGCTTGCCGCCGGAAATTCCGTCCTCGCGAAACCAGCGGAACAAACACCGCTGATAGCGCATGAAGCAGTCAGGTTTCTCCATCAAGCAGGAGTGTCCGACAATGTCGTTCAACTTTTGCCCGGCCCCGGAAACACAATCGGGGCGGCGCTTCTGGACGATCCGCGGATTGCCGGCGTCGCCTTCACGGGATCAACCGCCACAGCACGGGCGATCAATCGTCAGCTCGCGGCGAAGGACGGCCCAATCGTGCCGCTGATCGCAGAGACCGGCGGAATGAACGCGATGATCGTCGATGCGACCGCGCTTCCAGAGCAGGTCTGCGATGATGTGGTGATGTCAGCGTTCCGCTCAGCGGGGCAGCGCTGCTCCGCCCTTCGCATCCTGTTTCTTCAGGAGGAGGTTGCCGATTCGATGTTGAACATGATCAAGGGGGCCGCGGACGAACTCGTCCTTGGCGATCCTTCGCAACCGGAAACCGATATAGGTCCGGTCATTGACGAAACGGCCCGACGCCGTTTGGCAACGCATATCGAAGACATGGAGCATGCCGAGAAGATCGCCTATCGCGGTTCGGAACCAAAAGGCGGAACCTTCTTTGCACCTCACATTGTAGAACTCAAGGATCCGGCGGTCCTCAAGGAAGAGGTCTTTGGCCCAGTTCTCCATGTGGTTCGGTACAAGGTGGCTGATCTTCACCGGGTGATCGATGCCATCAATGCATCGGGCTACGGCCTCACCTTCGGTGTTCACAGCCGGGTTGAACGGACAATTTCCGAGATCTGCGGCAAGATCAAAGCGGGCAACCTCTACGTGAACCGGAACACAATCGGTGCGATTGTCGGAACCCAACCCTTTGGCGGCACGGGATTATCCGGCACCGGCAACAAAGCTGGCGGGCCGAATTACCTGATCCGATTCTGCGAGGAACAAGTCATTTCAACCAATACGGCAGCGGCCGGTGGCAACGCTTCCTTGCTTGCACTTGAGGATTAGGTTCAGGGGAGAGAACGTCCACCCGCACATAGCGGGTGGACGGATAGACTGCTTTAAGCCGCAACCTCTTCAAGCTTGGGCTTGAACAGAAGCCGATCACTTCCCGCCAAAACCCGGACTTTTGCACCGTCGAGGATCTCTCCTGCGAGGATCTTCTCCGCAAGCGGATCCTGAACAAAACGCTGGATTGCGCGTTTCAAAGGCCGCGCTCCGTAGGCCGGATCGTACCCTTTGTCGGCAAGCCAAGCCATCGCCTCATCTTCAAGAGTGAGCGTGATCTTACGGTCCGCAAGAAGCCGAGTGAGGCGCTCCAACTGGATTTCGACGATTGCGTTCATATGCTCGCGACGCAGCCGCTCGAAGAGGACGATATCGTCGAGGCGGTTCAGGAATTCGGGGCGGAAGTGCGAACGCACAACGTCCATGACCTGATCACGGACGGCATCCACCTTTTCGCCTTCGCCCTGGTTCACGAGATATTCCGCGCCCAGATTGGACGTCATGATGATCAGCGTATTTCTGAAATCGACCGTACGGCCCTGCCCGTCTGTGAGGCGGCCATCATCAAGCACCTGCAAAAGAACGTTAAAGACGTCCGGATGCGCTTTCTCGATTTCGTCAAACAGGATCACCTGATAGGGCCGACGGCGCACAGCTTCGGTGATGACACCGCCTTCCTCATAGCCGACATAACCTGGAGGCGCGCCGATCAGGCGGGCGACCGAATGCTTCTCCATATATTCCGACATATCAACCCGGACCATGGCGTGGTCATCGTCGAAGAGAAACGAGGCGAGCGCTTTGGTGAGTTCCGTTTTCCCGACACCGGTCGGGCCCAGGAACATGAACGAGCCGATCGGCCGATTAGGATCCTGCAACCCAGCCCGCGCCCGACGGACAGCGGTTGAAACCGCGTGAACGGCTTCACCCTGTCCGACAACCGTTTTACCGAGTTCATCTTCCATGCGAAGAAGCTTCTCGCGCTCGCCTTCGAGCATCTTATCAACCGGAATACCGGTCCAGCGCGATACGACATGCGCGATGTTTTCAGGCGTAACGGCCTCATGGACAAGGGCATTTTCACGTTTCGCGGATGATGCTTCAACCGTTTCGAGTTTTTTCTCAAGCTCAGGAATGAGGCCATAAGAAAGCTCGCCAGCGCGAGCAAGATCGCCTTTACGCTGAGCGATAACGAGATCATTTCGCGCCTGATCGAGCTCTTCCTTGATCTTCTGCGCGTCAGACAGGGAAGCCTTTTCCGACTCCCATTTAGCCGCAAGCGCCGCAGCATCTTCTTCAAGATCCGCGAGTTCTTTTTCAAGCGCCAACAAACGGTCTTTGGAAGCCGCATCCGTTTCTTTTTTCAAAGCCTCTCGCTCAATCTTGAGCTGGATGATTTTGCGATCCAACTCGTCGAGCGCCTCAGGCTTCGAATCAACCTGCATACGAAGGCGCGATCCAGCCTCGTCAACGAGGTCGATCGCCTTGTCGGGCAGAAACCGATCTGTGATGTAACGATTCGAAAGGGAGGCGGCGGATACGAGCGCAGAATCGGTGATCTTCACGCCGTGATGAAGCTCATACTTTTCCTTGATACCGCGCAGGATGGAGATCGTATCCTCAACTGTTGGTTCATTGATGAAGACGGGTTGGAAACGCCGTGCAAGGGCTGCATCCTTCTCAACATATTTCTGGTATTCGTCGAGCGTCGTGGCGCCAACACAGTGGAGTTCGCCGCGCGCGAGGGCCGGTTTCAAAAGGTTGGAAGCATCCATCGCACCATCGGTTTTGCCGGCACCGACCAGTGTGTGAAGTTCGTCGATGAAAAGAACGATATTGCCGTCAGCGGCCTGGATTTCACTCATCACCGCCTTGAGGCGTTCTTCGAATTCACCTCGATATTTCGCACCGGCAATGAGCGCACCCATATCGAGCGCCTGCAACTCCTTGTCGCGCAGGCTTTCAGGAACGTCGCCATTGACGATGCGGAGCGCGAGGCCCTCTGCAATAGCCGTCTTACCGACGCCCGGTTCACCAATCAGGACCGGGTTGTTCTTGGTGCGCCGCGACAGCACTTGAATAGCCCGACGGATTTCTTCGTCGCGCCCAATCACAGGATCGAGTTTGCCGTCGCGGGCGTCCTTCGTTAGGTCGCGTGCATATTTCTTGAGTGCGTCATAGCCGCTTTCCGCCGATGCGGTATCAGCCGTGCGCCCTTTGCGAATCTCGTTTATTGCCTCATTGAGAGATTTCGCTGAAACGCCTGCGGCGCTAAGGATTTTGTGGGTCTCAGCGCCCTTTTCGATTGCCAAAGCGAGAAGCAGACGCTCGACGGTGACAAACGTGTCGCCAGCTTTTTTGGCGACGTCCTCAGCTGTCGAAAGCACTTTCGCTAGCGGTTGTGAGAGATAAAGTTGTCCGTTACCGCCACTTACCTTCGGCAGTTTCTCTAACTTCTGATCAAGTTGAAAACGAGCATCTTTCGCGCTGCCGCCCGCGCGGTCGATGAGACCGGCAGCCATGCCTTCATCGTCATCGAGAAGCACTTTAAGAATGTGCTCTGGCAAGAATTGCTGATGGTTTTCAGAAAGCGCGTAACTCTGCGCGGACTGTATAAAGCCGCGTACGCGCTCTGAATATTGTTCTATATTCATCGCGTTACCTCCAGTACACCGTCATTGACCCGAAGCCAGCATCCATGACCGGTTAAACCACCATTCCCCGCATGAGCAGGCAAATGGGCGTCTCCCTGTTGGCGAGACACCCAAACTATATGGTAGGTAAAGCGTATGCTTTAAAGACGACGCAGTAAAATTTAGTCGTTCAAAAGAAAGGCTGGCGGATTGTCCGCAATCGTATCCGGTGCTGCTGTCTGATCGTCGCCGTCTTTAGGTTTAGCAGCTTTGGCTTGCGGAGACCGGGACCGCGGTGGAGCCCTGCGGGACCGAGGCTTGCGCGGCTGCTCGTTTCCATCTTCAGGTGCGCCATTCGCATGCGAAGCAACACCATTTTGCTGGGAGCCGTTGCCATTCACGGACCCGGCTGCAGACGCATCGTCGCCCGATGCCTCACTTTGCTGCGCAACGACAATCGGATTGTCATCACCATTTTGCCCGCCGTCAGCTTGAACCTCAGGCTGCGGTTGAGGCGAATCTTGAGGCGGTGACGGTTGCCGACGGTCCTCTTCGCGCTGAGCATTCATCTGGGCATTTGCCGCCATGATGATGCGATTGTAATGCTCGGCATGCTGGAAGAAATTTTCAGCGGCGATGGAATCGCCTGATGCAAGAGCGTCGCGCGCCAACGTCATATACTTCTCAGCGACGTGCTGCGCGGTACCGCGGACTTTCACGTCCGGTCCATTGCTCTCATATGACCGCGTCAGTGGATTTGGACCCTTGCGGTTTCCACGCCCGCGGGATCGGTTATTCTTAGAATTCTGCCTCATAAACGGCTCTCTGTTCGTGCTGGTTATCTCGAACGGGACCTAATCTTCCCCTAGGCGCGATTAACGCCATTTAAAGTCTCTCGCGATTGTTCGGGACGGTGTCCCGGTCATTTGCCAAGTCGCAATGCAACATGCCCCGGCCGTAGTCTTCGACTGACGGTTAAAGTGGCAAATATCCCTTGCCAAACAAAAAACTTGTATATCGCGCGGCTCGCTTAATCTGCGCGAAGGTTTCCCGTTTTTCGTAAGCGACATAGAGTTGGGAGAAGCTTTGAAAAAGCCTCAATCCGCCCCTCTTCGATGCTTAGACGGTAGACATTTATCGCTTTCATTCCAAGCAAATTATCGCAAATTCCGGCCTTTTGCGGAGAATTAGGTTACTTTTTTTCCAAAACATCGAAAGCGTGGCACTTTCGCCATATCTAAGACGCACTCATTGCGCTTGAAGCCTGC
>JBCDCZ010000061.1:0-18090 GCA_039180865.1 Pseudomonadota bacterium
CGTCCCTTGAGATCCGACAACGAGCGCACAGCTCCATCCCGTGGAGCAAGCAGAACTGCAAACACGCCAAGCGCACCTTCCTGGTCCCGCGGAACGGCAACGGCTTCGACGCACTTACATGCCTGATCAAGCGTGACGAAGGAGGATGCCGAATGGATGGCGTATTGCAGACGGCGATTAGCCTGGAGATTAATGAGCTGTCCGAGTGATGCGACCGGTGACAAGACTACATTGAGGCCAGTTGTTCTCGCGAGCGCCCGTCGGAACGGTTCCATACGTCTTCGCGCAATTTCGTCATTCCCGGTCGTTACAAAACCGATTCTGAGTGTGCCGACAGTCTCGCGCCAGGTCGCTGTTTGTGCGAGCGCTACCGTGGGCGCGACGAGTGAGAATGCAGCGGTAGCGCAGAAAACAAGCAGAATTGCTCGCTGCAACCTTAGGCAGCAGGCTTCAAATCGTCTGATTGTAAGCTCCAACACCCTCATTCTCGCGCAGAACTCCATCCACGGTCCGGAACATTTGGCGCATACGATCTTCTGAAACCGGACTCTCAACGACAACCACAAGCTCCGGCTTGTTCGAAGATGCCCTCACAAGGCCCCAGGTGCCATCTTCCGCAACGACTCTCACGCCATTTACCGTGATAAGTTCGCGAATATCATGGCCATCGATCTTTTCGCCCGCTGCCTTCATCGCTTCGAAGCGTTTCACAACCTTGTCTACGACGCCATACTTTCTTTCATCGTCGCAATGTGGCGACATCGTGGGTGATCCCCATGTTTTTGGCAGAGCACGGCGAAGATCTGCCATTGTCATATCCGGGTTGCGATCAAGCATATCAAGAATAGCGATCGCCGACACGAGGCCATCGTCATAGCCGCGGCCGATCGGTTGATTGAAGAAATAATGGCCGGATTTTTCGAAGCCTGCCAGCGCGTTAAGCGCGTTCACGCGCCGCTTGATATAAGAGTGTCCGGTTTTCCAGTAATCCGCCGTTATCTTGTTCTGATTGAGAACCGGGTCGGTCAGAAACAGGCCTGTCGACTTCACGTCAACGACGAACGTCGCTCCTGGATGAAGGGTGGAGAGATCGCGCGCCAGCATAACACCGACCTTATCGGCAAAGATTTCTTCGCCTTCGTTATCGACGACGCCACAGCGGTCGCCGTCGCCATCGAAACCGAGGCCGACCTCCGCCCCATTTTCCAAAACCGCATCACGGATCGCATGAAGCATGTTCATGTCTTCAGGATTTGGATTGTAGCGTGGAAAGGTATGATCGAGTTCAGCATCAAGCGGAACAACCTCCGCTCCGAGATCTCTGAGGATTTGGGGTGCGAATGCGCCAGCGGTCCCGTTGCCGCATGCCGCGACGACCCTGATCGGTCGGGTCAGTTTAGGTCTGCTCGTCAGGTCGCGGCGATAGCGCTCCGCGAAATCGGGGACGAATTCATAGGATCCACCGCCCGGCAATCTCAATGTGTTTTCAAGAACCACCTCTTTGAGGCGCCCCATCTCATCAGGGCCAAAGGTCAAAGGCCGGTCGACACCCATCTTGACCCCGGTCCAGCCGTTTTCATTATGGGAGGCCGTCACCATGGCGACTGCCGCAACGTCCAATTCAAACTGTGCGAAATAGGCCATCGGGGACAAGGCAAGGCCAATGTCATAAACCTTGACCCCCGCTGCCATGAGGCCTGAGTTCAAGGCGATCTTGATTGAGGCGGAATACCCACGGAAGTCATGACCCGTCACGATTTCCGGTTTGACCCCCATTTCGTGCATGACGGTTCCAATGCCGGCTCCGAGCGCCTGGACGCCCATCAGGTTAATTTCCTCACCGAACAGCCATCGGGCGTCGTATTCCCTGAACCCGGTGGGCTTTACCATGGGCAACGTCTCGAATTCGAGCGTATTGGGCGTGAGTTTTACGGCAGGTTTTTGAAACATCGGGAACTCATGTTTTTCGTCTGGCAAATTGTTCGGGCAGGCTTGTTGCCTGCCACGAGCGGAGCTTGCGACAGCGGTACCGCAAGAGACCGAAGAAGAAAATGACAAAACGTCTGGCCCGTGTCATTTGCGGGTAGTTTTTTCCTGTCGCTGATGAACGCCTTTACGGCACCATGATGAGCGTGCCGTTCCGTACCTTGTATTCGCTCAATTTCGAGAGAAAGGTGTTTCCGAGTAGGTTCTTATTGCCGAGAGCACCTCTCTCCATAATGGCGCCTCGTACGTTTCGAACAGTGATCGATCGGAATCGAATTTCATTAATCAATACCGGTGCGAAATGCGCAATTCCATTTGCGGTTTGCGATCGACCAACGAAGTCGGACGGTTTGGGATTATAGCCGATACGTCGCGCATCCTCGTAAGACAGAACGACAGCCGTTGCGCCTGTATCCACCAAGAAAGGGACCACGCGCCCGTCAACCCGGGCATCGAGGTTGAAATGCCCTCCGCGACCGGCGTTGATCGTGACAGCTCTACTCGGTAAAAAATCGGTGCTTGCGCCTTCCGGCCGGAAATCGCCAGTCCATGAAGATGCCTCATCTGACTTTGCAACGACCGCCGGGCGCGTCTCTCGTTCAACGAGATCAGGTAAGATGTAACTGGCAGCAGCAGACAACACCACCACGCCAATCGACAACTGAACAATACCATTCATTGCAGGGGCCCTTCTCGGTTGCTTCGCGCTATCCGATATCGATACCAACCATCACGCGTCTGCGTTAGAAACCTGTTATAGCTCGAGGCAAAAGTACGATCTCAGCTACAAATTCCCGGGGTTTCCTGGAAAGTGGTAAACAGTTCTTAACCGATCAGGATACCTTCAAGCGCTCGTGAACAGGCTTGATTGCGATTCAGGTACCTCCACACTCGATATTCTCCAAATGGAACTCCATGTCAGGAGCGCATGTTTTAACGGATGCTCCTGAAAGGAAATTGAATGCATCTTGCCACGCTCTTTAACCGACGCATGGATCGCAGTTTGAAGACCATTGCAACCGGATTATCTGTTCTCGCTTTCGCCATTTCCTTTGCAGCCCCTGCAGCTCAAGCGCAAAGCGCTATTGAGAAGCTCGCCGTCCCGAAATCCAAGTTGGTGAGTTCTTTCTGGAAGAAGAATGATCCATCCTCGAAGGTCCAAATCGACCATGGTCCCTGGGATGAATTCCTCGGAAAATACGTTCGGACCAACGGCCGCGGTGTGAATGTCGTCTCTTATCGTCGTGTCGGCAGTGCGGACAGGGCATCACTTAAAACCTATCTTTCTGATCTCCAAAGCGTCGATGTGCCGTCATTGAACCGTAACGAGCAATATGCCTATTGGCTGAATCTCTATAACGCAGCTACCGTTTCCATCGTGCTTGATAATTATCCGGTCGAATCGATCCGCGATATCAAAAGGGGTGCATTCGACTTTATCGGGCCCTTCAACGATAAAGTCGTAAAGGTCCACGGAAAGTCTCTCACTTTGAACGATATCGAAAGTGGGATCGTCCGACCGATCTGGAACGATCCGCTTCTGCATTACGCGTTCAATTGCGCCGCAATATCCTGTCCAAATCTTGGCAAAAAAGCCTATCGTGGCGACAAAATCAGAGGTCAACTGGCATCTGCCGCCAGCCGCTTCGTGAACGATCCACGAGGCATCTCTGTTAAGGACGGGAAGGTGACCGCTTCAAAGATTTACTTCTGGTATCAGGATGATTTTGGCGGAAGTGAAGCATCTGTCCTGAAGCACATCAAACAGTTTGCGGCGCCCGAGCTCAAAGGGAAGCTTGCGAACATCAAGTCAATTGACGACTATGAATATGATTGGTCGTTAAATGAAGCGGGTTGATTTGGCGACCTCCGATTAACCTGACAAATGTGACGGCCCCAGCGGGGCCGTTTTTCATTTAAGCGGCGGAGCGATACAAGATCGAAGTGTCGCGCTTATATACTTCTTCGTATGTCAAAATCATTTGACACATATATGATGACGGGATCGTTAGGCCAACAGAGTGGAGGACTTGGGGGGCGTTCCGCGCAACGATTCTGAAGCGTCGTGGCTGGTGCCTTGTGACAAGTTAAAAATAACAACCAATGCTACGCGTTGATCCCAGGACACTAAGGCAGGTACCGATCCGCATCGTTCTTGTGACGATGGATACGCATCTTGCTTCCGCCGCCATGAAGGGCGTCGAAGTCCTGAGCGAGAAACTACCGGGCCTTCAGTTCAAGCTTCATGCCGCTTCCGATTGGGCTAAACGGCCGGATGGGATCGAATGCTGCATTGCCGACATTAAATCGGCTGATATCATCATCGTAACGATGCTGTTTCTCGAGGATCATTTCCAACCGATCCTAAAGGCACTTGAGGACCGCCGCGAAACGTGTGATGCGATGATATGTGCGATGTCAGCGCCTGAAGTGGTGAAACTCACCCGGATGAACCAGCTGGACATGATGAAGCCCGCCACGGGTTTGCTGGGTCTCTTGAAGCGCATGCGCGGTAAGAACAAAGCGCAGGCTGGCGGGGCTGCACAAATGCGGATGCTGCGCCGTCTTCCAAAAATCCTGCGCTATATTCCGGGTAGCGCCCAGGACGCGCGCGCCTATTTTCTGACGCTTCAATATTGGCTCGGCGGCTCCCAGGACAACATCCGCAACATGCTCCTCTTCCTGATTGAGCGTTACGCGAAAGAAGAGCGCGTCGCACTAAAGACCGGGGATCCGGTTCCTGAGCCTGTGCACTACCCGGACGTTGGTCTTTATCATCCCAAAATGACGGGGACGGTGTGTGACAGCCTCGGTGATTTACCCGACCCAGTTTCGGTCAACAAATGTGGCGGAACAGTCGGCCTCATCCTGCTGCGCTCTTATCTCCTAGCAGGTAATACCGGTCATTATGACGGTGTTATATCGGCGATGGAAAATCGGGGCCTCAAAGTCATCCCCGTCTTTGCGTCTGGTCTAGACGCCCGTCCGGCGATCGAGCGTTACTTTATGGACGGCAATCGCGTCAATGTGGATGCCGTCGTGTCGCTTACCGGTTTCTCACTCGTTGGCGGTCCGGCCTATAACGATGCAAAAGCCGCCGAAGAAGTCCTGGCAAAGCTTGATTGCCCATACATTGCAGCCCATCCGGTCGAATTCCAATCGCTCGACGAATGGGGTAAATCGGAGCGCGGCCTTTCACCGGTCGAAAGCACGATCATGGTCGCTATTCCGGAACTCGACGGCGGTACGGTGCCTATGGTTTTTGGCGGGCGTCTGGGGTCTACTGGATCCTGCTGCGGACGCTGCGAACGCTCCGCGATCTCGAATAATCTGGACGCGGCTTATGACATGGCAAGTTGTCCGGAACGGGCTGCGATGCTTGCAGCGCGGACCGATCGCCTCGTAAATCTGCGAAAAGCGCGATCATGCGATCGTAAGATCGCGATCGTTCTTTTCAATTTCCCACCAAATGCAGGTGCTACCGGCACGGCAGCCTACCTGGGTGTTTTTGAATCGCTCTTCAATACGCTCGATGCTTTGAAACGGGATGGTCACAAGGTCGACATGCCCGAGAGCGTAGAACACTTGCGCGACCTTATTCTTGATGGCAACGCCGCCCAGCATGGCGCCGACGCCAATGTTCACCACCTAGTCAGTGCTGATGATTATGTCCGACGTGAGCCTTACCTCGCGGATATCGAGGCCCAATGGGGACCGGCACCCGGCAAGGGATTGTCAAACGGCCGCGAGCTCTTCGTTCTAGGACGGCAATTTGGAAACGTTTTTGTCGGGATTCAGCCGCCATTCGGATATGAAGGCGATCCGATGCGCCTTTTGTTTGAGTCCGGCTTCACTCCAACTCATGCTTTCTCTGCATTCTATCGATATTTGCGAGAAGATTTTGGCGCCAATGCGGTCCTACATTTTGGTACACACGGTGCACTCGAATTCATGCCTGGGAAGCAAACCGGTCTATCAAGTGAATGCTGGCCGGATCGTCTGATCCAGGATCTACCGAACCTCTATCTCTATGCGTCGAACAACCCTTCAGAGGGGGCACTCGCAAAACGGCGCGCCGGCGCAACACTAATCTCTTATTTGACGCCGCCGGTGACACAGGCTGGGCTTTACAAAGAACTTGCCGAATTGAAATCTATGCTCGACCGCTGGCGCAGTGCCGATTCTTCCGACGCGGAGGCGCGTAGCGAATGCGTTGAGATTATCAAAGCGCAGGCTGAAGCACTTGAATTGAAAGAATATGCGCTTTTCGATGATGCGGCGGTCGACCCTGAGCAGGCAATCAAAGCGCTCTCTGATGCGTTGCTTGAACTTGAATACGCGCTGATTCCTCACGGAATGCATGTCGTCGGCAAGGTACCCTCCGCCGAAGAACGGTTCGATCTCCTGACCTCGATGGTCGATGAAGACAGCGGCCCCGCATTTTCAGCACCGGTTCTGGAGCGCCTTGCGGCCGGGGATGCCCCGCGCACGGCACTCAAGACAGCCGGAGTTGAGTTTCGTGCTGGCGATCTTGACCGCCTCGAAACGCTCTCCAAAACTGCCAGATTGTTAAAGAAGGAAACTGAGCTTGACGGGATCGTGCGAGCCTTATCAGGCCGTTTTATCCGTCCGGCTCCAGGCGGCGATCTTCTGCGCTCCCCGGAAGTCCTGCCGACCGGTCGCAACCTGCATGGTTTCGATCCGTTCCGGATTCCAAGCGCTTATGCAGTCATTGATGGCGCGGCCCAGGCCAACCGCCTGATAGACCGGTATCGCGAAGACGGAAACCCGCTGCCGAACTCCATTGCCATGGTCCTTTGGGGAACGGATAACCTGAAGCGCGAAGGAAGCCCGATTGCGCAGGCCCTCGCACTGATGGGTGCTAAACCGCGTTTTGACTCCTACGGACGATTGGCTGGCGCTGAGCTCATCGCGCTCGAAGATCTCGGTCGTCCCCGTATCGATGTTGTGATTACGATTTCAGGGATTTTCCGCGATCTCCTCCCGCTCCAGATCAAGCTTCTTGCCGAAGCGTCGCTTCTGGCTGCTTCCGCAGACGAGCCCCTTGAGAAAAATTACATCCGCAAGAACGCACTCACCTTCATGGAGGAACATAACTGCGATCTCGAAACGGCGGCCCTTCGCGTTTACGGAAACGCCGACGGCGCTTACGGGGCGAATGTCAACCATTTGATCGATAGCTCGTCCTTTGGCGACGACGAAGAGCTTGCCGAGGCCTATTCGGCGCGGAAAGGTTTTGCGTATGGCGTCTCAGGAACGCCCCAGAAAAACCGGGCTTTGCTCGCAAGCATCCTCAACACGGTCGAACTCACCTATCAAAACCTCGATTCCGTGGAACTTGGTGTTACAACCATCGATAATTATTTCGACACGCTGGGTGGCATCACCGGTGCAGTAAAAAAAGCGAAGGGTGGCAAAACACCGCCGGTCTATATCGGCGATCAGACACGCTCCTCCGGAACGGTGCGCACTTTGTCGGAACAGGTGGCGCTTGAGACCCGCACGCGGGCGCTCAATCCAAAATGGTATGAGGGCATGCTGTCCCACGGTTATGAAGGCGTGCGGCAGATCGAGGAGCATGTGAAGAACACCCTCGGTTGGTCAGCCACCACCGGCCAGGTGCAACCTTGGGTCTATCAGAAGCTGACCGAGACTTTCATGCTTGATCCGGATATGCGTGATCGGCTTGCAGAACTCAATCCGGTCGCCTCTTCAAGGGTAGCAAACCGGTTGATTGAAGCTTCCGAGCGAGACTACTGGCAGCCCGATGAAGCGACGCTTGAAGCGTTGATGGATGCTGCTGACGCTCTTGATGATCGCGTCGAAGGTGTAGCTGCAGAGCCGGGTGAATAGCGCGTTCTGGTCGGTGGATCGAAAGCGTGTCCGGTGTGGCTGCAGCTAAGCCGGTAAACAGTCACTTTCAATAATGACATTCGCTGGTCCCGGCTCTAAGTTCGTGCGCGAACGGAGGCGCGAATGTCGGATCAAAATCATATCTTTCTCGTAGATGGGTCAGCCTATATTTTCAGGGCTTACCACGCCTTGCCGCCTCTCTCGCGAAAGTCGGATGGTCTACCGGTTGGTGCGGTTTCCGGTTTCTGCAACATGCTCTGGAAACTGTTTCATCAGGCAAAGGGGGGCGATCTTGGGCCGCCTGCGACGCATTTCGCTGTAATCTTCGATTATTCCTCCAAAACGTTCCGAAATGAGATCTACCCGGAATATAAGGCAAACCGCGACGCCCCACCGGAAGATTTGCGCCCGCAATTCGCACTTATCCGGCAGGCGACGCGTGCGTTCAATCTGCCGTGCCTTGAGCAGGAAGGTTTCGAGGCCGATGACCTCATCGCAACCTATGCAAAGATCGCCGGGAGCAACGGCTCGAAGGTTACCATCGTCTCGTCTGACAAGGACCTGATGCAGCTCGTCACTCACAATGTCGGCATGTACGACCAGATGAAGGACAAGCAGATCGCAATCCCCGAGGTCTTTGAAAAGTTCGGGGTTGGACCTGAAAAGATGATCGACCTTCAGGCGCTTTCCGGCGACAGCACCGACAACATTCCGGGCGTGCCAGGGATAGGGGCCAAGACAGCAGCCCAGCTCCTTGATGAGTATGGTGATCTCGACACGCTTCTCGAACGGGCAGGCGAAATTAAGCAGAACAAGCGCCGCGAGAACCTAATCGAATTTGCCGATCAGGCGCGTCTTTCGAGAAGACTCGTCAGGCTCGATGATGACGTCGCCCTCGATGTTCCCCTTCATGACCTGTCGCTTGTCGAAATCGAAGGCCAAACACTGATTTCCTTCTTGAAGGGAATGGAATTTACAACGCTTACCAAACGGGTGGCTGAAGCCTTTGAGGCTGACGCCTCGGAAATTACCGCAGAAGCAATCAAAGTTGATGGATTTGCCGCTCAAAGAGGACCGGATCTCGACCCTGAAGCGGCATCGTCTAACCCGAATGGCGGTTACACGCCCCAGGCTCTTGCGGCAGAACGGGCTGAGAAGTTTGCGGCCCTCAAGGTCGACCCGTCGGTCTATGAGATGGTGACGGATCTTGAGACGCTCGACCGGTGGATTGCGGCAGCGACGAGCAAGGGTGAGGTTGCAATCGACACGGAAACCACGTCACTCGATGCAATGGCGGCGGATCTCGTCGGCGTTTCGCTGGCGGTGAACCCGGGTAAAGCCTGCTACATTCCCCTTGCCCACATTTCGGAGGGTGGCGGGGATCTTCTTGGCGGCGGCGAACGCCTTTCAGAACAGGTTGATTTCGACGAGGCGCTCAAACGACTCAAAGGGCTTTTCGAAGATCCGTCGGTTCTGAAGATCGCCCAAAACCTGAAGTACGACTATCTGGTTCTTCTCCGCTACGGAATAGAAGTCGGCCCCTTCGACGATACGATGCTGATCTCCTATGCTCTTGATGCCGGACATTCCGGTGGCCATGGCATGGACGCGCTTTCTGAAAAATGGCTTGGTCACACACCGATCCCGTTCAAGGAGGTTTGCGGGTCGGGAAAGTCCATGATCACCTTCGACAAAGTACCGCTTGATAAAGCGACGGCCTATGCTGCGGAAGATGCCGATGTCACCCTGCGTCTCTGGATGGTGCTGAAACCGCGATTGGCAGCGGAAGGCATGAGTGTCGTCTATGAACGGCTCGAACGACAGATGGTGCCGACTCTTTCGCGCATGGAGCGCCGCGGCATTGCGGTTGACCGGCAGATGCTCTCGAGGCTTTCCGGCGATTTCGCTCAAAAGGCAGCGGCCGTTGAAGCGGAAGTCTATGAGCTTGCGGATGAGACCTTCAACATCGGTTCGCCGAAACAGCTCGGCGACATCCTGTTTGGCAAAATGGGCCTTCCCGGCGGAAAGAAGACAAAGACCGGTGCCTGGTCGACGTCCGCGCAAGTGCTCGATGATCTCGCGGTTGAGGGTCACGAGCTCCCCGTTAAGATCGTCGAATGGCGGCAGCTGTCGAAACTGAAATCGACCTATACGGATGCGATTCCGGGCTACATCAACGCTGACACGAAGCGAGTGCACACCTCGTACTCGCTCGCGAGCACGTCAACCGGCCGCCTGTCGTCGTCAGAGCCGAATCTTCAGAACATTCCAATCCGCACTGAAGAGGGCCGTAAAATACGCAAGGCCTTTGTCGCCGAAAGTGGCCGAAAGCTTCTTTCTGCCGACTACAGCCAGATCGAGTTGCGGGTGCTTGCCCATATGGCCGATATCCCGCAACTGAAGAAAGCGTTTGAGGATGGCCTCGACATCCATGCCATGACGGCGTCGGAAATGTTCAATGTACCCATAGAGGGCATGGATCCGATGGTGCGCCGCCGCGCGAAGGCGATCAATTTCGGGATCATCTATGGAATTTCCGCCTTCGGGCTCGCCAATCAACTTGGCATCGCTCGCGGTGAGGCGAAGGATTACATCGATAAATATTTCGAGCGCTTTCCTGGTATTCGCGATTACATGGAAGAGACCAAAAAGTTCGTCCATACGAACGGTTATGTGGAAACGATCTTCGGACGCCGCGCCCATTATCCGGATGTGAACACGAAAAACCCGAATATGCGTGCCTTCTACGAGCGGGCTGCGATCAACGCGCCGATCCAAGGGTCAGCCGCGGATATCATTCGCCGCGCCATGATGCGGATGGAAGCGGAACTGACAGGTTCGGATCTTTCAGCTGAAATGCTGCTCCAGGTCCACGACGAACTGATTTTCGAGCTTCCGGATGATGAAGTCGACGCAACCATACCGCTTGTGAAAAGTGTCATGGAAAACGCCACCATGCCGGCGCTTTCCTTGTCCGTCCCGCTTCAGGTTGATGCCCGTGCCGCGCAAAACTGGGACGAAGCCCATTAGGGTCAGGAAGAGCAGATGACCATTCATTCCGATCAGCCGATTGGCAACGATACGCAAATTCCGACCGCCGCGCTCTGGCTTGGACTCACGGGTCTTATCCCATTCATCGCCGGAACGCTTCTGGTCTTCATGGGAGGCGCCGGAATTGTTGCTGTACCGCAGGCCGAACTCTTTTTGACTGCCTATGGCGCCGTCATCCTTTCATTTCTCGGGGGCGTTCGTTGGGGGCTGGCGTTGGCTGATCCAAATCACGCCGCGCAGGCTCGGGATCAGGCGTTTTCCGTGGTGCCGTCTTTGATCGGTTGGCTTGCGCTTCTGCTCCCGTTTTCGTCAGGAATCGGGGTCTTGGCGGTGGCGTTTCTGATACAGGGGGCCTGGGATATCAAGACGATGCGGTCCGGAGGCGGCCCCCAATGGTACGGCACCTTGCGCACTATTCTCACCGCGATCGTTGGAACGCTCTTAATCGCTGTCTTTGCCCGCGAATTGTTTGCTTGACCCTATCCTGGCAGGCAGGCAGAGGCTGCAACGGGAAAGAGCTTTTCCGACCCCATCATATAGGCGTGAAAATCAGCCTCCGGGAAATGCGGGGCGAATGCGACATCGCGGACGTTAAGGCCACCGGTATAGGCTCCAAACGCTGGCAGGATGAGCCGCTCGGCATTTGCTACAAAGCAGCGTTTTCTGACTGAGCGGCCCCGACCACGGACGCGCGCTGACGGGTGAAGGTGTCCGGCAATCTCCGCTGTCGCCCCTTCGCGTGGTTCATGGCTCAGAACCAGTTTTCCGATTGTTGCCTCATCGCAGAAAAGGCCGCCGAGGTCTTCCGGTAGGGCGGGGTCGTGATTGCCCGCGACCCAGATCCAGTCAACCGACGAAACAAGGTCATTCAGCGTTTGGCGATCAGATTTACAAAGACGCGACGGTCCACCGCCATCGTGAAAACTGTCGCCGAGCGCTATCACGCG
Source organism: Pseudomonadota bacterium (assembly GCA_039180865.1). GTDB lineage: Bacteria > Pseudomonadota > Alphaproteobacteria > Rhizobiales > JACESI01 > JBCDCU01. Next base: position 11,859 of record JBCDCZ010000061.1, read on the forward strand.
TTTCGGCTGGAAGCCGGAGAGCGCGGCTTTAAGTGATTTCAACGTACGGGCCGTGTCATAGGGCGGCAGAAAAATCTGCTTCTCCGCGAAACTTGATCCTTTTTCGAGGTGCAAGTCAGCGACAATGAGCGTTGCCGCCTGTTCGACATAAAGGACGCCGGAAGGATGCGCTTGGACCGGAACACCGGAAATAGAAAGTGGCAGGCTGGCAACACAATCAAAGACGCCAGTCGCGGGTGCTTTTTTCCTGGTTCCTTCTTGCACGGTCTCTGATCGCTTCCCTTGCCGCTTCCGCGGTTTCCATATCGCCCATTGCTTCAGCGACAATCACATCGGAGGCTTCGGCCATAATCGTGTCGCTTGCTTCGCCGAAGACCGGCTCCTTGCCCACTTCCAGCATAATCGGAACCGCAAGCGGCGAAATGCGCTCTAATGACTTATGCACGATTCGTCCCCTGATCCGAGACAGCATTTCAGAAAGACGGCGGACGTCAAGAAGGCCGCGGGCCGCGTCTGCCCAAGTTGCCTGCATCAAAATGTGATCGGGCTCGTGTTCACGCAGAACATCATAGATGAGGTCCGTCGACATCGTCACCTGCCGCCCGGTCTTTTCCTTGCCAGGGTAGTTCTTCTCGATGAGCCCGGAGATGAGCGCGCAATACCGGAAAGTGCGCTTCAAGAGAAAGGAATCCCCCATCCAGTCCTCAAGATCGTCGCCGAGCATGTCCTCATCGAAGAGCGTTTCCAAATCAAGTGCGCCCATGTCTTTAAGGCCCCAGACGCCAAGCGCGTAATCGGTCGCAACGAAGCCCAGTGGGCGCTGACGGGCGCGTTCAAGGCGCCGGGTCAGAAGCATGCCAAGGGTTTGATGGGCAAGACGCCCTTCGAATGGATAGGCAATCAGGTAGAACCGGTCACCGCGCGGAAAGGTCTCGACAAGGAGCTGATCTTTTTTCGGCAGGATCGATTTTATTTCCTGAATTGCGAGCCATTCCTGCACCTGCCCGGGAAGCCGGTCCCATGCATCCGGTTGTGCGAGCATGCTTCGGACTTTGTCGGCAAGATAGGTGGAAAGCGGGAACTTACCGCCTGCGTAATAGGGGATTTTCGGTTCGCGGGCATTCGATTTCGAGACAATCGCGTCAGCTTCCCGGATCCCTTCGAGCTTGAGGATCTGACCGGCGAACAGGAACGTGTCGCCCGGAGCCAGTGTTTCCAGGAAGTACTCTTCGATCTTACCGAGAACCCTTCCGCCGCGCGTCGCCGTCCCGCGTTTTGCAGAAGAAAGCCGGACATTGAGGACCGGCATTTCCACGATGGTCCCGATATTGAGACGGTATTGTTGCGCGACGCGTGGATGGGAAAGCCGCCAGGTGCCATCTTCCGTTTCGCGGATCTTCGCAAAGCGCTCATAACTTCTTAGGGCATAACCGCCAGTCGCTACGAAATCGATGGCCTTGTCAAAAGTCGCTCGTTGCAACTCTCGGTACGGATAACTCTGACGGATTTCGTGATAAAGATCGTCCGCTTTGAAGGGCTTGTAACAGGCGACCCCCAATATGTGTTGGGCGAGCACATCGAGAGAGCCCGGTTGAATGGCGGGTGTGTCCTGGTCGCCAAGATAGTTCGCATCAAGCGCTGCCTGACATTCGAGAACCTCAAACCGGTTCGCCGGAACTAGCAGCGCCTTTGATGGCTCATCCATGCGGTGGTTCGCCCGTCCGATCCGCTGCGCAAGGCGGCTTGCCCCTTTCGGTGCGCCGACTGTCACGACGAGGTCGACGTCGCCCCAGTCGATCCCAAGATCGAGCGTAGCTGTACAGACAACCGCCTGGAGGTTTCCCTCCACCATCGCGCGCTCCACCTTGCGACGCTGCGCCACATCAAGCGAGCCGTGGTGAAGCGCAATCGCAAGATTGTCCTCGTTGATCCGCCATAGTTCCTGAAAGACAAGCTCCGCCTGGCTGCGCGTGTTGACGAAGACCAGCGTTATATTGTGCTCCTTGATCTGGTCATAGATATCGCTCATCGCATGGCGCGCGGAATGGCCGGACCATGGCAGTCTTGCCTCGGTTCCAAGGATCGAAATGTCGGGAAGGGCGCCTCCCGTTACTGTTACGAGATCAGCCTTCGGAGGATCTTCCGGATCGTCCTGAGCAACAAGCCAGCGGCAAAGCTCATCAGGATTGGAAACGGTCGCTGATAGACCCACCATCCGCAGGCCCGGCCGGAAGGTTCGAAGGCGCTGCAATCCGAGTGCCAGAAGATCGCCACGCTTCGACGTCACCATTGTGTGGATCTCGTCCACGATGACCGTCTCAAGATCATCGAAAAACCGGTCTGCGTCTTTTGCCGCCAGAAGGAGCGACAATTGTTCCGGCGTTGTGAGGAGAATATCAGGTGGTTTCAGCTTCTGGCGCTGGCGTTTGGAAGAGGGCGTGTCACCGGTTCGCGTCTCAATTCCGATATCGAGCCCCATTTCGGAGACCGGGTTGGTGAGATTTCGAGCAATATCGACGGCGAGCGATTTGAGGGGCGAGACATAGAGCGTATGGACGCCGCGTATAGGCATGCCGGGGCGATGTTTTGTCTTGTTGGAGAGTGCAATCAGGCTCGGAAGAAATCCGGCGAGTGTCTTCCCCGCGCCGGTCGGCGCGATCAGGAGTGCTGAACGGCCTTCAACGGCCTTTTGAAGAAGCGCCAATTGATGGTCACGCGGCGTCCACCCTTTGCCGTCAAACCATTGCTGGAACGGTAAAGGGAGCGTGCCGGGGCTGACAGCATCCGGCGTTGCATCGGTCTCTTGAACAAGGTCGCTCACATGTGGAATGTAGGCGCGTGTCTGACACTTGTCACCGGGGCCATTGATGCGGTTTATCTCTCTTGTTCTCCTAGCGATTGCAGTGTCTCACGGCGCCTCGGAAACACAAGCGGCGGAGCGGCCGCGCAACTTGACCCTTGCTGCCTCCTGGCAACCGGCTTTTTGTGAAACCGAAAGCAGTCGCCGCGAATGTGTGAGCCAGACCGAAGATCGCTTCGATGCGACCAATTTCTCGCTCCATGGTCTTTGGCTCGATCGGCGGAATTGCCCCGGGATTCGCTATAGCCGCCTTCCGCAAAATCTTTGGGAAGAATTACGCGTCGTCATGCCCGGAACGCGATCCGGATTGCAGCGCCATGAATGGGAGAAGCACGGACGCTGCTATTCCTCAGAACCCGCTACCTATTATCGCGATTCCCTTAAGCTCATGGCCGCTTTGAATGCTTCACCGGTGCGGGCACTCTTTGAGCGACGCAAAGGGGCATTTCTCTCCGCCCAGGAGATCAGGCGCACCTTTGACAATGCATTCGGACGGGGTGCAGGCGACCGGGTCGAAATCAAATGCGTACAGGATGGCCGTCGCCTTTTGATCGAAGAGTTGCGGATCGCCATGAAAGGAGATCCAAAGGCGCAAGGTTTCGGCGTCCTCATCCGGCAGGCGCGGGCGCGGAAGCAGGGATGTCGGGGTGGCATTGTCGACCGGGTCGGCCTGCAGTAGGCATTGGCAACGGAATGCGCAACCGAGCCTTTCGGGTGGTTTAACGCTTCCCGGGCACTATGCAGCACGATTGGATTTTGCTTCCCGCATGAAGGCTTCAATGCTGTCTCGCAGGGTTGCGCAGCGTTGATCGAGCGTTTCAGACGAGCCCACCAGGCGTTTCGCGGCATTGCTTGCTTCGTCAGCGGTTCCTGAGACCTCTGCGATATTACCCGACACATCTTGGGTGCGAGCGGCCGTTTGCTCTGCATTTTCGGCAATCTCACGTGTTGCATACCCTTGCTCTTCTACTGCGGTTGCTATTGCGTTCGTGACCTCACTGATTTGATCCATGCTCTCGGTAATAGATGCGATCGCGACAGCAGTTTCAGAAGTCGCAGATTGAATTCCACCGACCTGGGTTCCGATTTCTTCGGTCGCATTGGCAGTCTGTGTTGCAAGTTCCTTGACTTCCGCCGCGACGACTGCGAATCCACGGCCTGCTTCACCAGCACGTGCCGCCTCGATAGTCGCATTGAGCGCGAGAAGGTTTGTTTGTTCCGCAATATCTTGAATGAGGCCAACAACTTCGCCAATCCGCTCAGCTGATTGAACGAACCGCTGAACTTCGTCGTTTGCATTTGCCGCTTTTTCCAACGCAGTCGCGGAAACCTGTGAGCTCTGTGTTGCTTGTTTCGTGATTTCCGAGATCGAGTCTCTTAGTTGCTCGGCAGCCGCGGATACGGTTTGGACCCGGGCTGACGCATCTTCCGCCCCACTACTAACGCTCGCGGATAAGCTCTGGGATGTTTCAGCGGTGTCGAGGACGATCCTTGCATTCTCGCGCATTTCGCCTGCAGCCTGGAAAACGTCGTCAACAACTGACTTCACAGTTTGCTGAAATCGATCCGTCATTGCCGCAAGTGCGGCTTCGCGTTCAAGGCTGGCCTTTTCAGCCGCCATCGCCTGGTCTTCTTCAAGACGTTTGACCTCACGCGCGTTCTCCCGGAAAACATCGATTGCATTGGCGACGACGCCGATTTCGTCGCTGCGGGCGGTATCGATTATCTCAACATTGAAGTTACCGTTGGCCACTTCGCGCGTTGCTTCGCCGACCCTTGAAAGCGCCCTCAAAGCCGGTCGGCTGAAGAGATAACCCGCAATGCCGCAAATCAGGAGAATGATGACGCCCACAATTGTAGTCGCCACGACCTTGTCCCTGTTGGCAGAAACAACGGTGGATCGGTCAATTGCAATGGCTAGCACAGCCACTCTTCGGTTATTGATGTCGGTCAGTGGCCGCATCATCACAAAGACCGGCCGATCCCCAAGTTCGGTGTGTACCGTCAGGGGATTGCCTGCCAAAACGTCTTCGTACTGGTCTATCGTTGCAAACACCTGGTCAGTGGTTGTCGCAGCGATTGTCAGTTCCCCGTCTCTTCCCGCGGTGAATAGGGCAAGTTCAACGTCCAGGCTTTCTTTGACTTTTTGAAAGAGCGCGCGTCCAAACTCCGCTGAGAATGTGAGCCCGACATCCACCGACCCCAAATGTTGTCCGTCATAATAGGCTGGCGCTATCCCCCGCACGCCAAGGCCGGAGAGTTTACCGCTTGAAAGTCCCCTCAAAGCGATGCGTTCGTTGTTGGCCCGAACCACTTCTGGTCTGGCACCAGAGATATCATCGCCAAAACGTTCTGGTTTTTGTACACGCAGGAACGGAACGGCTGGCGTAGATTGAAACACAATCGGTCCAACATTCAGGGCTTCGATTAATCCTGTGCGGATCGGTGCTGAAAGTTCCAGAAGTTTATCCCGGTCGCCATTGGCCCACGCCCGCATCAGATTTTCTTTTGATGCGATCGTACTTGCTATGGCATAAGCCATATCTGCTTGAGATTTTATGACAGATTCTGCCGTATCAAAGACGGCATCGGCCCTTTCCTGACCTAATACTTCAGTAGTATTTGATGAAAAGTACGAAAGAACTGTCGACTGGACCGATACAGCCAAGACACTAACAAAGACGAGCGACAATATTATTGTATTACGAATTGATAAATTCATGGCAATATCTCGTTTCAATATATTTCTGATTTGGAGCTTTCGATGAAAACGTTAAATGTTTTGTAAAAATTTTTCCTGCTGTTCGTTTTTTTGTTTTTATATAAAAAATGAAGGAGAGGAATTATTTCAATTCTTTATAGTATTCGAAAAGGTATTGATAAAAACTATAGCTGACTTCAGGTTCATATGGAAAATCAGGCTTAAGACCTATTATAGCAACCTGCTAGAAGGATTTCGCAGTGGCTTTCAATCGGCGAGGCCATTGCTTGCAAAAGTAGCATTTCGAAGGTGACGCAGAAGCGCTAAATCCGATCCATGAGAGCAGAAGACCTTCTCCATCCAACACCTTCGGGGCTTTATTGTCCGCCTGGAGGTTTTTTCATCGACCCGGTGCGCTCGGTCGAACGGGCGCTTATCACCCATGGCCACGCAGACCACGCACGGGCTGGCAACAAAGCCGTCCTCGCGACACAGGCAACGCTGGACATTATGGCTGTTCGCTATGGTGACGATTTTGCTGAAGAAACCCAGGAAGCGGTCTTCGGCGAAACCATCACCATCAACGGTGTTTCCGTAACCTTCCATCCGGCGGGTCATGTTCTTGGTTCCGCCCAGATAGCCGTAGAGCACAAAGGTCTCAGGATTGTTGC
>JBCDCZ010000062.1:0-18069 GCA_039180865.1 Pseudomonadota bacterium
CCCGCCATGGTGACGGTCATTCTCCTCAAATGCAGGGTGGATCCCAAGTGTACACCATTTGACATAAAGTCAACAGCATTTGAGTAGTGATAGCAAAAGCGGGCGAAATTATAGAAATGAGCTGTAAATATTGAGTGTATCGGAGACCATGCGTTGTAGCGAAAAGTGGTTCGCAATGTCGTTTCGGCCACGTCGGCCCATGGCGAGGCGCTCATCCTTTCCCATCGTGAGAAGGGCTTCCACTGCATCGGCGAGCCCGTTTCTGTCTCCAAGCTTGACCCTGTATCCGGTACGGGCGTCTTCAGAAACGTCCGGCGGAGCTGCGATCGTCTCCGTCGCGCCGCCATGGTCATATGAGATAGCGGGAACGCAGAATGCTTGGGCTTCAGCAGCCGCCCTACCGAACGTTTCAGGCTTTGTCGAAGGTTGGATCACAATGTCTGCGGCGGAAAGGGCAAGCGGGACATTGTCCACATGCCCAACGAAACTCACATCGTGATTGAGGCCTGTTTCGGCGATAATGTGCTTGATACGCTCCACGTAGCTTTCGCTTTGCGGGCGTCCTGCAAAGACCAGACAGGGTAAGTCCATTCCACGTTTCTTGAGGAGGCCGAGCGCCTCAACAGCATGGATATGCCCTTTGATCTCAGTGATCCGTGCAAGGAGAAGCACGATCGGACGGTTTTCAGGGATCTTCCATTGCGCGCGCAGTGCTGCGCTGTCGTCTTTTGCTATCCTTGCTGGATCGAAAAGCTGCAAATCGGTCCCGCGGTGAACGACCGGAACCTTGTCAGGCGGCAAACCATAGCGCGAGAGGATAACCGACTGGGTGTAACGGGAGTTGGCGATCACTGCGTCGCCTGCCGCCATCACTGAATTGTACCAGCGCTTCAACGCAGTCTTTTCAGAATAAATACCATGATAGGTCGTGATGAATGGGAGGGATAAGGACCGCGCTGCGGCAAGAGCTGCGAAAGCCGGCGCGCGAGATCGCGCGTGGACGAGGGAAACGTTTTCACGCTTCGAAAGCGCTTTGAGCGCAAATCGGTTTGTCAAATGTCGATCAAGCCTTGCCTTCGCATCAAGGGGCAGCATCACATGTTCACCGCCAACCGACTTAAGGGCGCTTTCCAGACGTCCACCGGCACTGGCCACCAGAGCCCGGCCACCGGCTTTGACAACACCTTCGGCGATATCAATCGTGGTGCGTTCCGCGCCGCCTGCTTCAAGCGTTGGAATGACCTGCAGGATTGTCTTTCCGTTGAGATCCGGCAAAGGAGCGTCGAACACTGGATCGGAGGCATGGTCAACGGGGGTACGATCGGACATCATGGCCTTGTGATAGACGAGAGGCGTTCATGAAGGAAGAGCAGACAATTGCTCCCGCAAACCTGAACTGGTTGGATGTTGGTGCTGGCGATACCAGCCGCAGGATCGCGGTGATTAATGAACCGGGAGATCCGAACCATCCCGGCCTTTTTTGGATTGGCGGTTTCAAATCCTCAATGTTGGGTGAAAAGGCGACTGCGCTTGCCACGTTTGCAAAGAGCCGGGAAATCTCATCGACGCGGTTTGATTATTCCGGTCACGGCCTCTCTGACGGGGACTTCGAGTATGGGACGATTTCAGCTTGGCTTGAAGAGGCTGAAGCGGTCTTCCAACAGGTGACAAGGGGCCCGCAAATCCTCATTGGATCCTCAATGGGCGGATGGATTGCGCTTCTTCTGGCGCGCGCGCTCGGTGCCGAGCGTATTCACGCAATCGCTCTGATAGCACCGGCTTGGGATATGACCGAACGGCTCATGTGGGAGCGTTTTCCGGAAGAGCTGAAAACTGAGATCCTGAGCGCTGGATACTATGACCGGCCATCCGCCTATGGCGATGGCGACTACCGCATAACGCTCGGACTGATTGAGGATGGCAGGAACCATCTGATTGGCGGCGCCTCAATGGAGTTGGGATGCCCGATCCACATTCTGCACGGGCGGGACGATCCTGATGTTCCTCTTGCTCACGGCCTCGGCCTCATTGACCATCTGCCGCATGATGAGGTCCGGGTCACCATCGTTCCGGATGGCGATCATCGCTTGTCCCGCCCCCCTGATATCTCGCTTCTGTTGCGGATCGTCGAAGAACTAAGCGCTACGTGATCGGGCAAGAACCGCCATGGCGACGCCGCCAGTGATCAGGACTGCAGAGAGCCAGAGCCTCAGGGTTGCCGGTTCTGATAAAAGGATAACGCCGAAAAACGATGCGATAAGTGGCGCGGTCAATTGCAGTACAGCCGCTTTCGTTGATGTCAGTCCTTTCAGCGCTTCGTACCAGAGAATGTAGCCAAGCGCCGATGTAACAGCCCCGGAAAGCGCAGCAAGCAAGGCACCCCATGGATTAATGTCGATGGAACTGATGAACAGGATCAACGGTATGAGCGTCATCGGGGCGCAGTAAACGAAGTTGCGGGCCGTTGCACCGACCGGATCGGCAGCGCCCCGCCCACGGACCGAATAGAGACCCCAGGCAACGCCGGAGATGAACATCAACAGTGCGGCGACCGGGTCGGGTGCCGAAAGGCCGGGGCTCAGAAGATAAACGAAGCCCGCAATGGCAATCACGTTCCCAATCCAGGCTATGGCGCTTGGTCGTTCGCCCGCATAAAGCCCAAACCCGATCATAGTTGCCTGAACGCCGGCAAACAGAACAAGCGCACCGATCCCGGTATCGATCCCGACATAGGCAAAGGAAAGGAAGATGGCGTAGGTGAAAAGGAGAAAGCCGGAATACCAGGATCCGGCCTTTTCACGTGCGCGCTCTTTTTTCGCGAAGGCGACAATAGCAAAAAGAACCAGCGCTCCGGACCCCATGCGGATTGTCGTGTAGCTCGCCGGGTCGATCAGGTCCTGGCCGAGCGCTGCGCGCGCAATGACGGAATTGAAGGCAAAGGCGACCATGGTAACAGCCGCAATCAGGCCTGTTCGAACCGGGCTCACGGTCATGAGACGAGTGGTCTCAAGGTCTCCGGTTTTGCCCATGTTCCGTCCTCCCAAAGCCGGTTCAGCGCATCACGATATGTCGGAAAGGAAAGCGAAACGCCAAGCTCGGTTTTGATCTTGTCATTACTCACTCGTTTTGTTTCGCCGTAGAAAGAACGTCCCATCGGAGAAAGATCGGCCTCATCGAAGGGTATGCCAGGCGGCACCGGCTCTCCCATAAGCTTTGCAGCATATTCGACGACATCTTGCGGCGGTGCGGGTTCATCGTCGGAACCATTGAAGAGGCCGCCCGCCCGCTTGTTCGCCGCAGCAAGGGTGATCGCCGCGATATCGGCCACATGGACCCGGTTGAAGACCTGTCCAGGCTTGATGATGCGCCGGGCGCGGCCACTTTGGAAATTGACAAAGGCGTTGCGCCCGGGGCCATAAATGCCGGCAAGGCGGAGGACCGCGACCGGAACACCGGTTTGTTGTCCGAAGTCGAGCCACTGTTTTTCAGCCATGACGCGTGCTTTGGAGCGTGTGCTGACAGGACGGCATTCGCTCGTTTCATCAACCCATGCACCGTCATGGTCGCCATAGACGCCAACCGTCGAATAGTAGCCTACCCATTTGAGGGCAGCGCTTTCCCTGAGCACGTCAGCGAAACGATTGAGGACCGGATCGCGGCCAAGAGGATCGGTGTCGGGTGCGATAGAAACAAGGATGTGGCTTGCTGTGACGAGAGCATCCTTCAGCGCCTGGTCGCCAGGATCATCATTCGGGAAAAGATGAGCGTGCAGACCGGCTTCCGTAAGACGGCTTGCCTTGTCCCGAGAGCGTGTGGTCGCGTGAACGGATCCGGCATGCAGCAAACCCGCGTGCCCCATCGCATTAACCGCGCTCACCGCTGAATAACCAAGCCCGAAGATAAGAAGCCCCACCATCGCGCGGACCCTGCCATCAATTCCATTCGCTGGCAACCAGAGCGGATGGCTCGTTTGGAAGGCGCTCTTCTTTCAGGCTTTGAAAGGCTTCAGGAGACAGAAGACGTGACAGGGCCCAAACGGCCATGGCGCGGACAATTTCGGCGTCATCGTCAAGTCTGGCAAGGCAAGCCTCAAGAAGATCAGGTTCACCGGAGTTTCCGATGGCAATCAGAACGTTGGACACGAATTTGTCGCGGCCAATGCGCTTGATCGGGGAGCCGGAAAAGAGCGTGCGAAATGCCCTATCATCGAGCTGGACAAGCGCCTCTAGCGCCGGAGCATTCAGATCATCGCGGCCATGAAATTTTACCTCCTCGGCGCGGCTTGCGAACTTGTTCCAGGGACACACGGCCAGGCAATCGTCACAGCCGTAAATCCGGTTTCCCATGAGTGGGCGCAATGCTTGGTCGATGAAGCCCTTGTGCTCGATGGTGAGATAGGAAATGCACCGTCTTGCATCGATCTGATAGGGGCCGGGAAAGGCATTGGTCGGGCAGACATCAAGGCAGGCCCGGCATGACCCGCAATGGTCTTGTTCTACCTTATCTTCCGGGAGATCCGCCGTCGTAAAGATCGCGCCAAGAAAGGTCCAGGACCCGAAGTCGCGGCTCACAAGATTGGTGTGCTTGCCCTGCCATCCAAGTCCCGCCTTTTCCGCAAGCGGCTTTTCCATGACCGGTGCCGTATCGACAAACACTTTGACGTCGTGGCCGCTATAGGCAGCAAAACGCCCTGCTACCTGTTTGAGTTTCCCCTTGACCACATCATGATAATCCCGGTTTTGCGCGTAGACCGAAATGGTCGCGCGGTCGCGCTGTTCCAGGGATGCGAGTGGGTCCAGATCCGGTCCGTAGTTCATGGACAACATAATGACGGATCGGACATCGGTCCAAAGGTGTTCTGGTGAACTGCGTTCATCTTGACGCGTCCGAAGCCAGCCCATCGTACCGTGATAGCCGCGCTCAAGAAAACCTGACAACGCGGGGCCTGCCGCGCTGATCCGGTCCGGGCGCGTCACACCGACCGCGCTGAAACCTTCGCGCAGGGCATCTTCGACGAGACGGGCTTTCAATCCTTCGGGTTTGATCGGGTTCAGAAATCAAGATCCGTATAATGGGGAGCCGGTGGCAAGCCACGCAGCCTTTCTGCAAGAATAGCACGGAAGGAGGGCCGGGACTTCATGCGGCTATACCAGGCTTTCACGGCATCGTCGTCTTCCCACACAATATCGCCTGTGTAATCGACGACCGAAAGGGCCGCCGCTGCTGCAAGGTCGGCATAGGAGAGGCGCTGGCCGCCGAGGTAATTCCGGGTACCCGCAAGAAAGGAAATATAATCGAGATGTGGGCGCAAATTGGATCGTGCAACACGCACAACCTGGCTGTCCGGCGGTCCGCCTTCCGAGGAACCGAGCTCAATCTTCTCGATCTTTTCCTTAACGAGATAAGATACAGCTTCGTCATGCATTTTAACAAGAAACCAATTCACGAGGCGCCGGATTTCCGCCCGCTGGTTCGGGTTTTCAGGCATCAGGCGGCGGTCACGGTGAAGCGGTCCGCGCGTTTCGTCGAGATATTCCGCAATCACGTCATGGCCGCAGATGGCGGGCCCTGAATTTTCAATCAGGATTGGGATTGTTCCGGCTGGATTGATTTTGAGAAGCGCTTCGCGCCGTTCCCAAGGCTTTGCCTCGGTAAGTTCGGCCTCTTCGCCATATTCGGCAAGGCACAGCCGGACAAAACGGCTGTGGGCGGAAAACGGATAGTGAACCAGTCTTAACATGTCGAGAAGCCGCATCGCTGAAGAGCGCTGGCGTGAGGTAAGCGCACCCGCCTCATTTTGCACCTTTGATGGTTTACGGACCCTTTAAAAATATGGTTTACGGCAGGGTGACCATAGTCCCGCCGGTCATTCTCTCCGTCTAAAAGGCATTTTCATGGACACCGATACGATTGTCTCCGCGTTCATCCTCGGCATTGTCGAGGGCTTGACCGAGTTTATACCCGTTTCGTCGACCGGTCATATCCTGCTTCTCGGCCATTTTCTTGGTTTCGAAAGCACCGGCAAAGTGTTCGAAGTTCTCATCCAGCTTGGTGCGATCCTCGCAATCCTGACGCTCTACTTCTATCGCCTCTGGGCGATTGCGAAGGCGCTCCCGGATAGCGCTGAAGCGCGCCGGTTTGTTGCCGGGGTGACGATTGCATTCTTGCCTGCCGCATTTGCCGGTGTCGCCTTCCACAGTCTCATCAAGACAGTGCTCTTTGAAAGCCCGGCGCTGATCTGTACGACGCTCATTATTGGCGGTTTCATCCTTCTTTGGGTCGACAAAAAAGCGAATGGTATGACGCCGCGCTATACCAATGTCATGGACTATCCGCCGTCCCTTTGCCTGAAGATCGGCCTGTGCCAGTGCCTCGCTTTGATCCCGGGTGTTTCGCGGTCCGGCTCGACGATCGCCGGGTCTCTATTAATGGGAACAGACAAACGCTCTGCGGCCGAGTTCACCTTCTTCCTCGCCATGCCGACCATGGGCGGTGCGTTTGTCTACGATCTTTACAAGAACCGGGAGTTTCTTTCGACGGACGATCTCTTATTGGTTGCGATCGGCTTTGCGACCGCCTTTTTTATGGCAGCACTCATCGTAAAACATCTTCTTGATTTCGTCTCACGTCACGGATTCGCGCCCTTTGCCTACTGGCGGATCCTCGTCGGGACCGCTGGCTTCGCCGGGCTCTACTTCACCGGGTGATGGCGGTCAGTTTTCGACGGAATCGGGTGAGAACTGACCGTATGGGCGGAAGCGCACAAGATAGGTCGGCAGGATCGCATCCATGGATTGCGGATTGATACCGAGGCCCTCAAGTGTCCGTCCTTCCGCCTTGGCAGCGTCGGACACAACGTTATCCTGTTCAAGCATGCGCACCTGATCGTAAGTGAGCGGCGGTTTCGGCAGAAGCTGCATGATCCGGCCCTGCAATTTTGCAATGCCAAAGGGGATCGTAAGAAGCATCGGATCGCGCTTTATGATCGCAAGCATCAGTTCAAGGCATTCCTTGAAGGTCGCAACATGCGGCCCGCCAAGCTCATAAATCGCGCCAGGTTTAAGTACGCCATCGACGCCACGGGCTACGACTTCGGCGACATCCTGAACATAGACCGGTTGAAAGCGTGTCTCTCCACCGCCAATCAACGGCAGCGCCGGAAGGCTGGCCGCCATGCCCGCAAACTGGTTGAAGAAATTGTCTTCCGGGCCAAAGATGATCGACGGCCTCAGTACATTTGCTTCCGGATGGGCATCGAAGACGGCGGCTTCCGCCTCACCTTTGGAGCGTTGATAGGCAATGTCACTCGTTGCATCCGCGCCGATTGCGGAAACCTGGACAAAACGCTCAACACCCTCTTCTTTGGCCGCACGCGCGACGGCTCTGGCGCCCTCCGCCTGGATCGAAGAAAACTTCTGACGGCCTGTTTCATAGAGAATGCCGACGAGATTGATGACAGCGTCCGCACCATCGATAACCCGCGCGACAGAATCGGGATAGCGCAGATTGGCTTGGACCGGCTGGATCTGACCGACAGTGCCGAGCGGGCGCAGGAAACCTGCGAGATCCGGTCTGCGGCAGGCAACCCGAACACGGTATCCGCGGTTAGCAAGGGCTTTCACCACATGGCGCCCGACGAAACCCGACCCACCAAAAACCGTCACCAGGTTTGCTTGCGGTTCAAAGCGGTCGGCCATGTGGAATCCCCCGAAGTACGGCTCGCCTCAGAGCCGGTTTATGTCTTACCGGTAAGGACGCGCTGGTGACAAGTGAAATGCTCACTGAAATAGACCATTGTCGTGTGTGCAGTTCGAGTTACGGGGCCGGATGGTTTTTTCCTTGAGTATGATCAAGGGTTTGGTCGAGATGTTTGTGGCCGGCGTTCAGAAACCACTTGTCGTTATCGCTTTAGCTGGACCGCCGTTCATCAGACGATTCTTGCCTAAAATTTCGGCAATTTTGCGTGGTTGGGTTGGCGGCGAGGTTTGTTGGTATGGCGTCATCCGTCATTAGTGCCGCCGCCAGTATCTTGACGCGGTGGTTCTCTTCAATAGACGTTGACATTGTCGGGCCGCACTCTTATTGCGTTTGGACGCTTTTGGGCCCAGATGGCGGAATTGGTAGACGCGCCAGCTTCAGGTGCTGGTACTGGCAACGGTGTGGAGGTTCGAGTCCTCTTCTGGGCACCATCAAGAACGGCTGCGGCGGAGCCGCAAAAACTGATCCAGTGAATCAATTTTACGTTTTTGATGCCCCTGAGTGTAAGCGCAGCGTTGAGGGGGGCTGTTTCCCGATCCAGTGAATCGTTTGAAGGGTGAGAATGCTCGCGAGTGTATCGAGCGAGCCATAATCTGATCCAGTGAATCAGTTTTACTTTTTTGATGCCTCCGAGTGTGAGCGCAGCGTCGAGGGGGTGCCCTTTCTTTAAAGTTTATCCATATTTCCGGCAAACATGATAAGTTTAAGATATGCTAAAAATATTATTCATGGTGTATGTCTTCATTATTATCGCGATAAACAGTTATGTAAAAAATAGGATAATAAGTCGTTATAAAAATTTTCTTTATCCCAAATATTTGAAGTCAGAACCAAGATTTATTGAAGAAAATGAGGGAAGAAAGGCGCTGAATAAACTAGGAAGGAAGTTTTTGCGCAAATATCGTGAGTATATGATGGCAGCACTCTTCGTGATATGTCTGCCGTTAGCTTTAGAATGGTTGTTTGGTTGAATATGTGTTTGTCAGGTGCAAAAGCGAATCCATATTCGGAATGGACTTCGTTGCCACACGACTCGCCATTAGGGGGAGAAGGAACTGTGGAGAGTGGCGCTCCCAATCCGTCCGATTGGCTTGAGGCAATCACGGTCTCGGTAACGGCATCAGGAATCGCTTTTGGTTTGCGCCGCCCGACCGAAATCCATTCCATCAACATCCCGCATATAGCTTTCGAAAAATTCGCTGAAGGTCGCAACCAGCGGCGGGAGTTTTTCATAAGGCGGATAGTAGAGCGTGAGCCAAAGCGACGAGACCTGCCAGTCGTCCAGCACACGGACGACATCTCCTCGGGCAAGGCCCTGACTGACAATGAAATCAGGCAGGACTGCCATACCGCAACCGCTTGCCGCCATCTCATAAAGAAAGTCACCGTTGTTTGAGACGATCTCGGTGCCCGCCCTAACGCTGCGCTTTACCTGGCCCTTTGAAAAGGCCCAGGTCTCCGGACCATCGCCCGCGTGATAGGAGAGGCAAAAGGCAGGGTTGAGATCCTCCGGCGTTTCAGGCCGGTCAACCCGCGCGAAAAGGGAAGGAGCGGCAATTGCATGGCGCGGGACCTCGCAGATCTTGCGCCAGATCGTGAATTTATCTGTTGGTGGTCCGGATATGCGGATCGCGAGATCGCAGTTCTCCTCAATGATGTCGACGAGCGCGTCGGTCAATTTCACATCAAGCGCAATATGCGGATAGGCGAGCCGGAAACTGTCGATCAAGCCAGGCAGCAGGCGCAGGCCCATGGAAATGGGTGCGTTCAATCTTAAACGCCCACGGTCCGGCATGCTGGCCCGTTTGATCTCGTCCGTTATCCGATCAAAGTCTTCAACAAGGAGGCGGTAGCGCGCGACAACCATGGCCCCGGCACTCGTCAGAGAGACCTGCCGCGTTGTGCGCACGAGCAATTGCTGGCCCAGATCCTCTTCGAGCTTCGCGACGATCCGTGTGATGGATGCCGGCGTCATGTCGAGTGTTCGTGCAGCCCCTGAAAAACTGCGTTGTTCGGCGACCTCAAGGAAGACCCTGACCGATTTGATATCATTCATCCAATTATTATAAAAAACGTAATAGTAAATGCAATTCTGTTTCTATTTTTTATAATGAAGAGCTGTCTTACATTCGGTGTCACGACAAACAACCGACATGGCAGAGGATCACGCTATGATCAAAGATATCAAAGGTTTGCATCACGTGACATCAATGGCAGCGGACGCCAATGATAACAATACCTTTTTCACAAAAACGCTGGGCCTGCGCAGGGTCAAGAAAACGGTCAACTTCGACGCGCCGGAGGTCTATCACCTCTATTACGGCGATGAGGTTGGAACGCCTGGCTCCGTTATGACCTATTTCCCGTTCGGACGGATGCCACGTGGCACCCGCGGTACCGGCGAGGTCGGCGTGACCGAGTTTGCGGTTCCGACAGGATCGCTAGCGTTTTGGAAGGACCGGCTTTCCGCCCACAAAGTCGAAGGGCTTTCCGAAGACAGCTTTCTCGGCGAGGCCCGCCTGAATTTCGACGGCCCCGACGGCGACAGCTTCGCGCTTGTTGAAAGTGATGACAGGGGCCGCACACCGTGGATCGGTGCCGGTGTCTCAGAAGATGCAGGTGTATTCGGATTTCGGGGTGCGCGGTTTAGAGTGCGCGACGCGGCAGCAACCGGCGAGCTTCTCGGCTTCATGGGCTATCAGAAGGCCGACTCCGAGGGCAACGTTACGCGCTATCTGATTGAAGGTGGTAATGCTGCAGATACGATCGATCTTGAGGAAATCTCCGACGGTAAGGCGGCAGACCAAGGTGCGGGTTCCGTTCACCACATAGCGTTTGCGGTCGAAGATCGTGCTGCACAGCTGAGAGTCCGGCAGGCACTCCTCGATACCGGCTACCAGGTGACCCCTGTCATCGACCGGGATTACTTCTGGGCAATCTATTTCCGGACGCCAGGTGGTGTTCTGTTTGAAATCGCCACAAACGAGCCGGGTTTCGACCGGGATGAGGATACGGCCAATCTCGGATCCGCCCTGAAACTCCCGACCCGCTATGAACCGCATCGCGCGACAATCGAAAGACGATTGCCGGCCATTATCAACTAGAGGAAGAACCGATGGCACTCGATCATTATGAGTTTTTCGAGAAGGCGCCCGCACCTGGTGCGCCTCTCATCTTCGCCTTCCATGGGACAGGCGGAAATGAGCATCAGCTAACGGAGTTGGTCGGCGACCTCCTGCCCGGCGCCGGGATCATTGCTCCTCGCGGCGATGTTTCTGAACACGGCGCATTGCGTTTCTTCCGCCGCCGTGCGGAAGGTGATTATAACATGGAAGACCTTGCGTTTCGGACGCGGAGGATGGCGGACTTTGTGGCTGCCCACAAGGAACGCAATCCGGGTCGGCCCGTTTATGGCCTCGGATACTCCAACGGGGCCAATATTCTGGCGAGCGTGACGATGGAATGGCCCGACCTCATTGACCGTGCCGCGCTCCTTCATCCGCTGATCCCATGGCAGCCGGAGCCCGTTCAGGGATTGAATGATCGCTCAGTCCTGATCACGGCGGGAAGGCGGGATCCGATCTGCCCCTGGCCAATGACCGAACGATTGATGGCTTGGTACAAGGAACAGGGAGCGGTTGTGACGACGGCTGTCCACGATGGGGGTCATGAATTGCGCGATGGTGAGATAAACGCTCTCGCCCAATTCTTTCAGACGCATCTGGAAACGGCTTAACCCCGGTTAAACGCCTCCTAAAACAAAGATGACCGCACCATTTAGGGTGCGGTCATCCGCTTTGTGAGTGACTGATAAGTCGATCAGTTGCGCTCGTCGATGGTGCCCTCTGACGCGTCGCCATTAAGCGCCGGATTGTTATCATCCGACTGAGCGGGGATGATGCCGAGTTCCTCACCGACCTCCCTCACGATAGACGCCTGGTCAACCGGCCCATCAACCAGCTTCGACGCTGCGAGGCCTCCGAGATCATTCCCGTTGATGCCAAGCTCTTTCATGAGCGAGTCGATCAAGGGTGCCTGGCTGCGATAGCGAAGGGCTGCTGCAACGGCCTGATCTGCGACGCTGTGCGAACCACCATCCGTGCCGTTGGAGCCGCCTGAACCTGATCCGTTCAACCCTTCGACATGCAGGATCTTGATGCCGTCGATGTTCTCGATCGGTTTGACGGACTGCTCGATGATTTGCGGCAGCGCTTTGATGAGCTCTGACTTGAGCTGCATGACGATTTGTTCGCTTGAAAGCGCATTGGCCGCTTCGTTAACTGCAAGCGTACCCTGGGCGTCAACCTCATAGGTCGCCGCGCGCGCACTCGCTCGGAGTTTTTCGGCATCAGCAAGCGCCTCTGCTTCAATACGCTCTTTCTGAGCGCGGCCCTCGGCGGCAATCCGAATGGCTTCCGCCTGATCGACAGAGGCCTGCTTCTCGGTTTCGGCCGCAACTGTCACGGCAATCGCCTTTTGTTCAGCGGCCTTGCGCGCTTCGATGAGCTCGATCTGGCGGTCACGTTCTGCGACCTCGGTTGCGCGCGCGGTGATGACTTCTTCCGAAGCCCTTGCCGCGACGGCCCGCGCTTCGTCGGCTGCCGCATCGGCTTCCGATTTCAGGCGCGACTGCTCGGCAACCTTGATGTCTTTGGTCTGCTCGGCAAGCCGGATCTGCATTTCCTTCTCAACCGCTGCAGCCTCGATGACCTGTTGCTTTTCGATATCCTTCTGCTCAAGGACGCGTTCCTTATGGATGTCGGATTCGCGAACCTGTTGCTCAGCGATAATCTTGGCCTGCTGGGCTTCACGATCGCGGTCCGCGCGCTCACGCTCGATCTGTGCCGCCTGTTCTGCGGCGCGCACTGCGATCTCGCGTTCCTGTTCAAGGCGCGCATATTCCTGATCACGGGCAATGGTGAACTTCTGTTGTTCGGCTTCGAGGTTCTTGCGCTGGATTTGGACCTCGGTTTCCTGCTCGATGTCGTTGCGCTTCTTGCGGCGCTCTTCGATCTCAGACGTGAGCTTCGTCAATCCTTCCGCGTCGAACGCGTTATCCGGATTGAAATACTCCTTATTGGTCTGATCGAGACCGGTCAGTGAGACGGATTCCAGTTCGAGACCGTTCTTCAGAATGTCCTCGGAAACGGCGGCCTGCACCTTTTGGACAAAGCTGACACGCTGTTCATGGAGTTCTTCCATGGCCATTTCTGCCGCGACCGAGCGCAAGGCATCGACGAACTTGCCTTCAACAAGTTCTTTCAGGAGCGTTGGCTCGATCGTCCGGCGACCCAAGGTTTGCGCGGCATTCGCGATGGATTCCTTTGTTGGTTGGACGCGCACATAGAATTCGGCCTGCACGTCGACCCGCATGCGGTCCTTGGTGATCAAGGCCTGCTCGTTCGACCGGCGCACTTCAAGGCGAAGCGTGTTCATATTGACCGGGATCACTTCATGCAGGACCGGAAACACAAGGGCGCCGCCGTTCATGATGACCTTCTGGCCACCAAAACCTGTCCTTACGAAAGAGATCTCTTTCGATGAGCGCCGATAGAGCCGCGCAAATACTAATCCAATTGCAAAAAGGGCAATCAGGGGGATGAGGGCAAAGGAGCCGATATTCAGAACATTTTCGATCATGGGTATCTCTCACTTAGTCTGTATGTGTGAAGTCAAATTGAGGTCAGCTCTTGGTCAGGCTGGCCATCTTCGCGGAGTATTGGTCGTCTGTTTAGGCGATCCGCTGGGTTCAGGAGACGCGTGTCACGTCTCCGAATCAATCATCGCCGAGCTTGTATTTTCGATGACGTGATAGATGCCACCGATCTGGCTCACAACGATGACGTCTGTACCATTTGCGAACCGGAGTGCGGCGTCATCAGGCTCGACCCGGATGTAGTGGGCCTGCCCGTGTTGATCGACGACCTTGGCCTCCGCTGCCAATCCGCGACGGGCTTCGCCGCCGGTAATCGTCGCAAGGCGCCCGATAAAATGAGCCTGACTGACTGCCTCCGTCTCCTCCTTGGGAATAAGCTTCGCAAGGGTCAGGCCGGAAAACCGCGTCGCCGGAAGGGCCCCGGCAAGGGCCGGGATGACCGCGAGAAATTCGGGCAGCGGCGTGCCGATGAGGCTATCCGCAAGCCCCTGTATCGCGAAACCGAGCATCCCGAAAGCGGTTAGAAAAACGATCAGCAGCACCAGAACCGGCACGCGTCCGACGCAGAGCCAACCCAGAACCTGACTGAGCGGTCCCGCGTTTTCGGTCGTTGAGACAACCGGCGTGTCGCCATCAAGCGGGCCGCCAGCAATATCGGTATCGAAATCAACATCCGCGTCCACTTCGGGAAGCATGTTGTCGACCGCTGAGGATGGTGACAGCCCAAAGAACGCACCTAAGACCTCAATCAGCGCAATAACCAGCATCAGGCAGAGGGCGACGGCAAAGGATGTCGTCGCCGGTGAGAACAGAATTTCCATCATGAATCGGACTGAACCGCCTTCACGGTGGCAAGACGTTCCTTGATACGGTTCTCACGCGATACCTGCTCAAGCTCCGCAAGTTTCTTGGCCGTATCGTGATCGGTTCCCGTGGTTCCCGGAACGCCTGTCGCGCCGCGCAACACACGATTAAACGTGCTCTCCGCGTTCTCGACCTTCCGCATCGCGCCAGAGTTCTCGGCTGGCTGCGCGGACTGGGTCACACTGGTTTCGCGGGAGGCGAGGTAGGTCTGGAGATCTTCTTCCATTTCACGTTTGCGCCCATTAAGCGCCGAAATATAGGAGGTGAGTTCCGCTTCCTCGGCTGACGTCGTTTTAAGAGCCTCCTCGAGGACGGGGATCTGAGCTTCAAGGTCGAGTTGACGGCTGATTGCAGCTTCTGCAAGGTCATCGCGGCCCTGATCAACAGCAAGGCGCAGTTTGTCTGCGAGATCCTCGTGCTTGGTATTCGCTTCCATCAGCCGCTTTGTCGCGTGATGCTTGTTTGCGATAACGAGACCAAGCTCGCTGCGAAGCTCATCGATTGCAGTATCAATCTCGCGAATGGATTCTTTCATGACGGCTTCGGGAGCCGCGTTTTCAACGGCCTCAACGAGTGAGTTGACGCCGCCTGAAACCAGTCTCTTGACGCGGTTAATGAGATGTTCTGCCATTACTTCTGCTCCTCATACTGCTTTTTGGAGAGGTCGATAAGCTCCCCGTATCTGAATAAAATTTCGACGCGTTCGAGAAAATAGTCCGTTTCGTAGACACGATTTTTTGGCGACAAACCGAGTTCGATGATGTCCTGCACGAAATCGAAAACCTCATCAATCGCGGACTTTTCCAGAGCGCGCAATTGGTCCGATTTTTCCCGGTCTTCCTCATTCGGGCCTGCAAGCGCTACGCCCGCCACTTCAGGCAAATGGTCATAGACTTTTTTGAGGAAATCGGAGCGCATCTCTGTCTCCGCTTCCATTTTTCGGATCCGTCGCCGGGTTGGCCTTAACGAATCTCGGAACATTTCTGTCGCTTCTTCCGCGTCACGGGTTCCTTTCTGTCGCCTTTGTTCGATGCGCAAGAGCGCTCTCAGCTTTTCCGATGGCGTACGAGCGCCATCGATCTGCATGCTTGCGAGAAATGCAGCGTCGTCATCGTCGACCCTGACAGATAATGATGTCGATTTCATTTCATGACCTTTGTTGACGATATAATATATATGTATACGATTGAAATACAAATGTCAATAATCGAAGGCAAAAGTAGTTATCAAATCCTGCTTTCCCTTCCCAAAAAATGCGGAAAGCAACCAAAGATCGATAAAGGTCGTGAAGCTCGGCAGAGGCATTCTGGTCGGTCGTTAAGGGTGGCCGAACCGCTTCTGATTGCGGCGATTAGACAGGTTTGACGGCTTTAGGTGGCTGTTTACTGTGTGGACAGACTTGATTCCGAAAAAGGAGAGCGCCATTACCCGGCATACCGTCTTCCCCTTTCCTCATCCGTAATCCGTTCAAAATTTCAGCAAGGCCTGCCTATTTTTTCGAATTGCACCGGAAAGATGCATGGCGCAATTTTAGGCATGAGTTCCCCCGACCTCTCCATTTTAATTATTGACGAAGACACGGTGCGCAGTGCCGTAATCGAGAGCGGCCTGCGCGAAGCCGGGTATCGCCGGTTGATGATTCTCAATGATATCAGGGGGCTCGCAAAGAAGATCGCCGATGCCAACCCCGATGTTATCGTCATCGATCTCGGCAATCCCAACCGCGATATGCTGGAGAGCATGTTTCAACTCTCGCGTGCCGCGCAAAGGCCGGTGGCAATGTTCGTTGATCAGTCTGACAAAGCTGCAACCGAGGCGGCGATTGAGGCAGGTGTCTCTGCTTACATCGTCGACGGGCTCAAAAAGGAGCGCGTCACCCCGATCATGGAACTCGCGGTAAGCCGCTTCAATGCTTATGCCCGCATGGCGCGAGAACTGGAAGAGGCGAAGACTGCACTCGAAGGTCGCAAGGTGATCGACAAGGCCAAGGGCATTTTGATGCGCTCCAAGGGCCTTGATGAAGAAGAGGCCTACGCATTGATGCGAAAGGCTGCAATGAATCAGAACCGCAAGCTGACCGAAGTTGCCGAGAGCCTGATCTTGGCCGCCGGATTATTGGATTAGGGGAGGGGCGATGACGGATCAGATCATTGCGGGGTTTCTTCCACTCACCGACAGCGCGATCCTCGTTGCTGCGAAAGCGTTCGGATTTGCCGAAGCGGAAGACATCGACCTTACTTTGGTGCGTGAGACCTCCTGGGCAAATATCCGCGACCGTATGGCCGTCGGGCATTTCCATGCAGCCCACATGCTGGCGCCGATGCCGATTGCTGCCAATCTCGGATTAACGCCGATGCCCATGAAACTCATTGCTCCAATGGCGCTCGGCCTTGGCGGCAATGCGGTCACTGTCAGCCAAAAACTCGCCGGCGAAATGCAGGCGGCACAGGCTTTCTCGGATGTCGATCCGATCGCGAGCGGCAACGCCTTGAAGGCAGTTGTTCGTGCGCGGCAGGAGCAATCGCTCGAACCATTGTGTTTCGGGGTGGTCCATCCCTATTCCGGTCATAACCTGGAACTGCGCTATTGGCTTGCTGCGTCCGGAATGCTGCCCGACCGCGACATTGAGATCATTATCGTGCCGCCCCCACTCATGCCGGATGCTTTAAAAAGCGGCCGGATTGATGGTTTTTGCGTTGGTGAACCTTATAATTCGATGGCCGTTGATAAACTCTCGGGGGAGATCGTCACGGTAAAATCAGCAATCTGGCGGTCCAGCCCGGAAAAAGTTCTGGCACTCAATGCTGATTGGCAGGCGGAGCATTCCGACCTGACCGATCGCCTTCTCCGAGCGCTCTTTAGATCGGCAATGTGGTGTGGGAACGTCGCCAATCACGCGGAATTGGCTGCCCTTCTGGCAAGAGAGACCTTCCTGGGTCTTCCAGCGTCTCTCATTCAAAAGGGATTGTCGGGGAACCTCACCTTGGCCGAGGGGCGCGATATCGCTATTGACGATTTCATGATCCATTTCGGGCGTGCTGCGACCTTTCCGTGGCAGAGTCATGCTTTGTGGTTTTACAGCCAGCTCGTCCGGTGGGATCTCGCGAACCATGACAAGGAAAACGAAGCCGTAGCTGCAGGTTCCTACAGGCCGGATCTTTACCGGCGCGCGCTTGGGCCTTTGGGGGCGAGCCTGCCAGGAGCCAATGCAAAGGTCGAAGGCGCACTGTCACGGCCCACGCCCGTCGGTGCGACGTCCGACAGTCTCACGCTCGGTCCTGATGGCTTTTTTGATGGTGCTATTTTCGACCCGGAAAAGCTCGATGCCTACCTTAAATCGCAAATGCCAATCGACAAATAAGAGCCGACTCGCGGAGCGGCTCTGCCCGAAAATTCATCAGCGTGCTTATGTTGCTGCGCACAATATGATCACAGTTTCTGGCCTCAATGTGATTACACTTACGGTTTGATACAGGTCTGCAAACTCCAATCTAACCTCTGCGATTGGTATGGTGGATTTCTAATAAATATCTGAAAATATTAGTATATTTCTGGAAGAGCGAACGCGGGAAAGAGCCCGGTCGCCCAAATTTTTACGCTTCGTTTAGATTTTGGCACAGGCATTGCAACAGGGTTAGATGACTTAATCTAAAGTCTTCTGTTTGCCCAATGGCGGGCACCACAAGCGACGCCGCTCTTGCACCCACAGCCGGACTCCTCCGACGGCCATGGGCGCAAGGGCGGCTTTTTCTTTGCGGCAATGGTCCGCGTCAACAAAGGAGTATCCAGGA
>JBCDCZ010000063.1:0-17971 GCA_039180865.1 Pseudomonadota bacterium
ACGGCGTCATGCTCTATGTCGATCCGTGGGGAAAGACCATGGGTTATGAGGACGTCTTCACGAAGATAGACATGTGCCGGAAACACTATGAAGACGTCGGTCTTGGAGCGGATTTCGTTGAGCAGTTCATCCGATAGACCGCTCAGGCTGGCACTGGTCGCCCATGATGCCAAGAAGGGCGACATGGTGGACTGGGTTCGATCGCATCGATCCCTTCTCGAGAAATCGGAGATTTTTTCGACCGGAACCACCGGTGCCAGAATTCTCGAGGCCTCGCCGCAGCTCCACCTGACCCGGCTCAAAAGCGGGCCTTTGGGCGGGGATCAGCAGATCGGGGCGATGATCTGCGAGGGGCGGCTCGACGCTTTGATCTTCTTCATCGATCCGATGTCTCCGATGCCGCATGATGTTGATGTGAAAGCGCTCAGCCGATTGGCGGTCGTCTATGATCTGCCCTATGCCCATAGCCCGAGCACGGCGGATTTTGTTTTGATGGGTTTGCAATCTGAGCGCGAGGAAAGGTGAGGGGCGGGGACGCTAAGGGACGCAGATCATAGGGCGCGTTATCCAGTGGTGGGCGTCAGAAGAGTCCGCAAGCTCACTTGAACGCATGGCGTTCGCCTGCTTCCATTCAAAGCATCTGGCAAAGCTTCAATGCATGAATCATCTGCTCTGCCAGAAGCTTCTTCAGCTCCGCGTTTTCTTCCCCAAGTGCCTTCAGCTGCTTGACACCAGACACTTCCATGCCGCCATACTTCTTGCTCCATGTGTAGAAGGTCGCATCCGAGATGCCATGCTTGCGACACAGATCAGCAGCAGACATCCCAGCCTGTTACTCATTCAAAATCCCAATGTTCTGTTCTTCCGAGAACCGTGATCGCTTCAATACCTGTCTCCTTCAATGAGGAACAGGCTAACCTAAAATCGAGAACATTTCAGGGGAGCAGGTCAGAACCGCTCAACCGAACAGTCCAATTGCCGTTCTGTCAGACCAAGGTAAACGGACAACTTTGAGAATTTAGCAACGATACGTCTACAAACACAATTTTGTAACCTTGAAGTTACGTTTTAATTTGCTATGTTACGCGTAGGTTACAATTGGAGGCTAACCATGAACATATTTTCTACAGCAAGATTTTATCTGCATCTGGGTTTATTATTGGCAATTTCAGTACTCTTGATCTGCATATTGATTGCTCCATCCCTCATTCCTAGTGGATTGTTCTTGTATTCATTGAGTATAACTATTGCACTTTTCGCTGTAGTTGCCTTTTGGATCATTGCATATTTTCAACCTATTGAATCTGATGCTGCACACGACGAACTAGTCCAGTTTTCCGAGCAAAAATCGTTGATACTCGGATACTGGGCTACACTCGCAGTGTTTATGGTTATGTTGGGGCTAACATTGACCGAAAACATGGACGCAAGAGTTGCATTTTATTTTTTGGGATTTCCGCTAGGGGTAATACCATCAGTTTATATGGTTATTGCATTCATGCGAGGCCGTGCTGGATGAAACTTGGCAATAATCTAAGAGAACACCGTAAAGAGCATGGTTTGACACAGGCTGGCCTTGCCGAATTGGCAAAGGTAAGTCGAAAGACAATCAACACAGTTGAAAACGGCGTTTTTGTTCCATCGACTATCCTCGCATTGACGATAGCAAAGGTACTAGAAACCTCAGTCGATGAGTTGTTCTATTTAGATTCCTGAAGCGTAGAAATTCATATGTGATCTGATCGATAGCCATCGGTTGTGACTCCTGCGGTCCGCCGATTGCTGTCTGGCACCGAGGGTGTCGCATTTGAAGTTTGCAGAAAGTGTCTTTTTTTTTCGTTGCAGGGACATAATCCAAATACCGCTTCACATCTTGTTACGGTCGTTCGGGGCACCGCGCGACTTGACCGCCTTGGGCTCTAATCGGACGTTGAGCCTTAGTCTGCAGCGCCCACTCAGCAGAGCACCGGTGCCCCAAGGCCAACCTTGCGTAAATCGCGCCTCTCAACCTACCTCCTTCACCACATCCTCCCCCTCGACCAGACGGTCGATGATCTTCCGGGGGATCATCAGATCCGCCATCGCCTGGTGGATCCTGTCGTTGCAGCTCGAAAGCGGCTCGGACGAGATATCGAAGCTCATGAAGGCATGCGGGAGGTCGATTGCAAGATAGAACCGTTTTCCTTCAAAGGCGGCGGCGATGTGCTTCTTTGACGAGCGCTGATAGTCGCCCGCAAACTCAAGAAGGATCCGGCCGAAGTCCGGGCTCAGGTTCGCCTTCGCGCGTTCAGGATCATCCGTATAGACCTCAAAGACCTTCTCCACCTCTTCATCTGGAAAATGCAATTGGTGGGGCGGGCGGTTGTTCCGTGTCGCCCAGCCGAAGACCGCATTGAGTGTCTTTCCAAAGTCCGGCAGGAAGACGATTTTCGGCATGTCGACTGGGCATTCCACCTCAAGGAGGATGCCTGAAAAAACCACAGTTGATTTCCGGTCGCCGTCGCGGTCGCGCGTCTGATTGACGAAGGTCGCCTTCGTCATGCGGTAGGCCGTGTCGCGCCATTTGCCGGAAATTGACGGGCCGAAATGGGAACGGTCGGCCTCGGGCACAATGTGAAGCGCGCGAAGGCGGTTTACCGAAAAGTCCTCGCCCTGATGAAGATCGGAATAGGTCATATCCTTGAAGAACCCGCAAATGATCGGCCGGATGAACTGGGTGAGTTCGCCCTTCAGCTTGTCGAACCGGCTGATATGAAGAAGGAAGGCAAAGCCGCCACCGAAGAAGATCGGGAAGATCGAAAGCATCGGGGTCAGATAAAACGCCTGCCAGGCGAGATAGGCAGCAACCAGAAGAAGGAGCAGGATCCAGCCTTTGCGGCGCTTCTCAATGTGTTGCCGCTTCTCCTCAAGCTCCTGGAGATAAGGGGCAATCTCCCGGTCATAGACTTCCGAAAAGCCTTTTTCATAATCTTCTTTTTCCGTGAAGGTGAAGGGGGTCATGTCGGATCTCCAGCGATCTGGCCACGCCTTACCTCCGCCCGGAGAGGGGCGGAGAGCAAAACGGGGTGAGGGGATAATGAGGGGGAGTGAAGGGGCTTATTGGGCCGATAGCGGACGGGCTTTGAACGTGCCGGGCCTGCGCGCCGGGCGTTGTCCTTTAAAGCCGGAGGCAATGCCAAGGCCGAATCCGGTTGCGTTCAGCGCGCCATTGAGGACCTTGAACGGTTTTGCGGGTTTGTCGCCCTGGCTGCTTTGCTCGCCCTGGTTCTGGTTCTGCACCTGATTTTGGTGCGTCGGGGCTGCGAGGCAGCGCACGCGAACGGTGTAGGTCGTTGCATCTCTTGCATCATCCCATTTTATTTTGAGCGGGCCACTGGCCCAGAAGTTGCCGGCCTCTGCCGCTTTGCGTCCGGTTGCAATGGCATAAAGAACGAATTGCGCGCGGGCCGTGGTCGTCCAGATTTTGCTGAGGGCAGCGGATTTTGACATGCCCTGCTGCATCTTCTTTTGCAGAAGCGCATTGCATCGATCGACCGGGTTTCCGGCAACCCAGATGAGTTTGTTCAAGCGGATAGTGTGCTTTTCATGCCGGGTAACGGTGCGCTTTGTCCCGCTTCCGATATCGCGATGCGGAAGCTGATAGGTCCATTGTAAGCTGTTGTGGTCGGATTCATGGACGCTCGTCGCAATGTCGGTTCCAATCTTCATGCCGGCAATGCGTTTTCCTGATTTCGTCTTGGCATGGATCGTCAGCTTGAAAAGATGGCGCGGGTGGGTGGTTGCCGTATAGCCGTTACTCTTCGCACGAACGGAAATTGCTTTTGTATCGATGCCGTCATTGAGAATTTCAACTCTTTCGAGCCAGTCTCTGGCCGATGCGGAATTAACGGAAAGGGCGATCGCAAGGGCCGCGAAACTTGTCGTGAACAGGGGTTTCATCTGCGTGTCTCCATTGGGTTTTGATAGCCGTTCGCCATCGTCTGGAGAGACACTAGAAAGCTTGTTTTTCAGCCGCATTCCGGGGAATGTATGTATTGTATCAATCAGGTAAGTGCCTGACAGGATTGATAATATTCGTCTCTCGCCACCACGGCCCGTCAAAAGAAGAAAACCCACGCAAGTGGGGAAACTTGCGTGGGTTGAGGCCCGTGGGTGTGGGTTGCGCCAATGGTTAGGGCTTCGGGCCTGGGGTTGGGGGACTTGTGGGGAGTGGGGATTTGCTGGCTCTTACAAGATGATCCTTTGCATTTGGACGATTTCCGCGTCCTGGTTGATAAGGCATTGGGCTTTCGTGTTTGTGGATCCGACGATCACCTCAAACGTGGTGTTGGACTTGCGCTCCGAGTGAAGCGGAAGGACGTTCAACCCGGATGTCTGAAAGTGGTCCGCCATCGCGCTCGCACAGGCGAGTTGCAAGGCTGTCGGCGCCGTTTCAACACTTCGCATCAGGTTCGATTTCACATAGCCGCCACTGGGCCGGAGCGTCGCGCATCCTGAAAGGGTGATCATGCAAAGCCCGGCGATCAGTCCGCTTCTCATCAGGTTTGGTTTCTGTGCCATGTCATCCTCCCTTTAGACGCCGACGCGGTGAGACGTGCCCTGCATCAGAACAATCACGGGTGACCCCTTTTGAACGCGGTCATAAAGGTCGACGATGTCGTCATTGTTCATGCGAATGCAGCCTGAGGAGGCGTTAAGCCCGATCGTCCAGGGTTTGTTGGTGCCATGAATGCGATAGATCGTATCGCGGCCATTGTTGTAGAGATAAAGCGCGCGGGAGCCCAAAGGATTGGCTGGCCCGCCCGGCATGCCGTTTGCCCATTTGGCGGCTTCCGGATCGCGGCGCACCATATCGGCCGGTGGCGTCCAGCGCGGCCATTTCGCCTTGCGGCCAATCTGGACAATGCCGCTCCATCCATAACCGTCGCGTCCAACGCCGATGCCGTAGCGCATGGCTTTCTTGCCGCTCAGAACAAGAAACAGGAAATGACGGTTGGCGTTGACGATGATCGTGCCGGGTGCCTGGCTTGATTTGAAGTCGACGACCTGGCGCTGGAACTCGGGCAGCGTTTTGCCGTTCTCTTTATAATAGCGATAGGCGCGTCTTTTTGTGTAAGGCACCCAATTGCCGAATTCGTCTTTGATCATGGTTTTCGGCGTTGCGCCGAAAGCGAGATCCGGCAGGAACGCGCCGATCACGCCGCCTGCATAGGCCGATGCCGTCCACATCAAGAGCGAGCGTCTTGAAAGCCGGATTGTCTCCTTTTCTTTATGGGGCACATCCGCGTCCGCCATCGGTCTTCTCCCTGAACGTGTTTTGTTGTTGTTCGATGAGGGGAAGGTAGAGAGCGAACTTTTCAGATCTGTTCCGTCGAATGTTTCAATTGTATCAGCCGGGCGCTCTGCCTTTACCTTTGAAACGGCACCCGAAATGGGGCGGATAAGGACGGTCTTCATATTGGTTTCATCGGCAGCGACGCTGCTTTCAAAACAAACCAAAACAAAACGAAACCAAATGGAGAAAGAAAATGAACACCAAAACGATCATCACGACCGCTGTTGCGATTGCCCTTTCGACAGGGGCGTTTGCCGCTTCCGTCAACAATGCTTCTGCAGGTGAGCGCGTAAAGGCGAAGACGACGGGCCTTCAGCTCAACGCTAAACGCCCCGGCGGCACACAACAGGCCCACAATGTCCCGCACAATCATGCCCCAGCATGGACCGCCGGTTGCTATGCCGAGTTCGGTCCGGATGCGAGCGATCCTGATCCAAAACTGCTTCAGATCTGCCTCGACAAGTAAGCGATGTCTGAATGGAATTTCAGAGACTGTCTGCGGAGCGAACCGATGAACGCCAGAATCCTTGCGGCCCTTTCAAAGCTTGGTGCAGGGGATGGGGGTAAAGTGGGTCGGCCCGCGGATTGTCCTGAGACCGAGGCTTCAAAAAGCACGGACGTGCGTATCGAGTCGCACTCCGGTTCCGATCAGCGGGACAAACGCACCTCTACCCGAACACATAGCCGAGACCGCGCACGGTCCGAATAATCTCCGGCTTTGTCGGGTTCGTCTCGATCTTGCGGCGAATGCGCGAAATCCTCAAATCAATCGACCGGTCGAACGGCTCCCAGCCCTTGTCATGGGCCTGTTCCAGAAGCTGATCGCGATTGAGAATGCGCCCCTTGTTTTCAGCAAACACACGAAGAAGGCTGAACTCCATGGCGGTGATCGCAATCTCCGTCCCGTCGACACCGAAGAGCCGTCCGCCGTCGAGATCGAGTTTGCAGGCCCCGAATGGAATGGTGCCTTTGAGACGTTCTGCCTCTTCTTCCTGCTCAATCCGAAAATCACTGCGCCGGATCGCGGCTTTCACGCGGGCCTGGAGTTCACGCAGATCGACGGGTTTTACGAGATAATCGTCGGCGCCGAATTCAAGGCCGAGAACCTTGTCGACCACTTCTCCGGCAGACGTCAGCATCATAATCGGGACTTTGGACGTCACCCGGATCTCCCGAAGCGCCGTCAAACCGTCCGTGCCGGGCATTTTCACATCGAGAACAACGAGATCCGGTTCGCCTGCCTTCAAAAGATCCTGAAGTTCGGTTGCATTGGCGGCTTCCGTAACGTCATAGCCGCATTCTGAAAGGTGATCTTTCAGCATCCGGCGGAGCGGTGCTTCGTCGTCGCAAACAATAATATGATGGGCCGTCATCTCACTCATCCCAAGTCCCGATCCGGTTCGCATAGGTGCCCCACGAGAACCAGCAATTCGTCTGTAATAATTGGTTTTTCAAGGTAAGGGCGCTTTGAGCCCAGGAAGAACTGCCTAACGTTCCGGCTCATGGAATCCCCGGTGACGAAGCCGATCCTGTCGGCGCATTCAGGAGCGATCACCTTCATGGCGTTATAGAAATGTTCGCCGTCCATATCCGGCATTTTAAAGTCGCTCAAAACGGCATCGAAGGTCTGGTTTTCGAGAATGGCGAGCGCGTCGCGGGGGCTGGTGGTTTTGGTCACCGTAAAGCCGTGCTCGACCAGAATATCGTGAATGAGCTGCGCAACGCCCGCCTCATCGTCGACGACCAGAACCGAGTGCTGGCCGGATTTTTCCGGGCCGTCATCGGTCTCCTGGTCTTGAACACGTGTACCGACTGCGGAGCGCAATTTGACGTAAAAACTGGTGCCTTTCCCGACTTCGGATCTGACCGAAAGCTCACCGTCGTGGTTTTCGATGATCCTGTGACTGAAAGCAAGGCCGACGCCCGTACCTTCGCCGACATCCTTGGTGGTGAAGAAGGGTTCGAAAATTCGGCTTTGGATATCCTTTGGAATGCCGACGCCATTGTCGCGGACTTCAATGACAGTCTGATCGCTTGATGCGTCGAAATAGGAGCGCACGACAAGCTCTCCCCGATCGCGCTTTTCCTCCAGAGCATGGCCGGCATTGACGATAAGATTGCTGAAGACCTGGGCGAGCTGGTCGAAGTCGCCGGAGACGAGCGGGGCTTCATCGTCAAGTTCGATCAGAACCCTGGTGCCGTTTGCTTTCAAACCGTAACTTGAGACATCAAGCGCTGTTCTGACAGCCTCATTAAGGGAACAGAGTTCAATTTTCGTCGGCCGTTGGCGGGCCATTGCGAGGAACGTCTTGACGATTTTGGCAGCGCGCTCCGCCGATTGGCCGATGAAACCGATCCGCTCGGAAATAACGGGGTCGTCCACCTTGCCCTGCAGCATCTGCGCATAGCCGAAGACCACGGAAAGCGGATTGTTGAGTTCATGGGCAACGCCTGCCAGGAGTTCGCCAAGGGCGGAGAGCTTCTCGTTCTGGTGCGAGGTTTCACGCTGTTCCTGAAGCTCCGCTTCGGCCTGTTTGAGTTTCGTGATGTCGGTCATCACAACAACACGGCCACCGCCATAGGTGGGCGCGCGTTCAAGCAGGTAATGCCGTCCTTCCTTGAATTTCGCTTCAATCGGGGCGAGGGAGTCGCGCTGCGTCTCCTGGCTGTCGCGATGAAACTGAAGGGGATCGTCTCCGACGGGTTGACCGTTGACGGTTTCAACCTTCGGATAAATAACCGCCATCCGCTCTTCGAAGCTCATGGCCGTCAGCTCTTCGACACGGCTGTCATAGAAGGACGCGAAGGCGGCATTGCAATGGGTGAGCTCTCCGGTGGGCGTTTCAACGGCGACCCCGACCGGAAGTCTGCCGATGGCATCTGCGAAAAGCATTTCCGCTTTGATCTGATCCGTCATGTCTTTGAATGAAAGGAGATAGCCGTCGAGCCCTGTTTGATGGGAAGAGGCGAAGACCCGCCGCCCGCTCGCGGTATCCATCGGCAGATCCTTGCCGTGGTTATAAAAGACGTCCAGTCCGGCCTCATAGAACTGCTCTTTCGTCATCCCATCAGGAAGCGCGTAATAATCGTGGTCGATCACCCGTTGGAACAGCGTTTCAACCGGTTCGCCGACATAGGGCGCTTCGATCTCTGTCCAGAACATCTCGTGATAGGCTTTATTGCCGAGAACGAACCGTGCGTCCTTGTCGAACAGAACGAGCGCTTCACCCGATCCTTCAATCGCGTCATTGATGGAGGCAAGCCGCCGCTCTTCCGCAAGTTTCAGTTGTGTGATCTCCGTAATCACGATGACGGTCTGATTGTTTTGCGCTGGCGCCCGTTCAAAGAGGAATTGCCGTCCGTCCTTGAACTTCGCTTCCGTTGAGACATGAGTTTCTCGGTGGGCTTCTAGCGGATGACCGACAACAGGTTTTCCGTCGAGCGCCTCAAGCTTGTCGTAGATAATTTTCATGCGCTCTTCGAAAGTGAGCGTCTTGAGCGTCTCAAGTGGCACGCCGTAAAACGCCCGGTAGGTCGCGTTGCAATGGGTGATCTTGCTGTCTTCGCTTTCCACCGCAACGCAGATCGGAAGGTTCTCGATCGCGTCTGCAAAAAGCCGTTCCGCCTGCAATTGCTCTGTAATATCGAGTGCGGTTCCGACCGTCGCCCCGCTTTTAAGCCGGACCATACGGGCGGTCCACCTGGTGCCGTCCGCAGGGGTCATCTCGAAATTGACCGTCTGGTTGGGTTGAAGCGCCTTTAACGCCTGATCAAGCCCGCCGGGCGCATCGCATTTCACCTTGAGATAGCCGTCTTCAACGGCCTTGCGGCGGACATCACCGAGTTTCGTGCCGGTTTTGATGAGGTCGTTATAAGGTTCCAGAAGTTTCCGGTGCCGTGCATTGGCAACGACCTGCTCGTTGTTTTCATCAAAGAGGACAAAGCTTTCATCAAGGGCTTCGACGGCTTCCCTCAATTGCGCATTGGCCCGGTCGCGCTCGTCCCTGAGCGCGAAGGCTTCGGTGAGGTCTGTGGTCGATGAGACGATCACCTTCTCGCCCTGATAATCGACCATCCGTGCGGAGACCTGAGACGGGAAGGGGGTTCCATCTTCCTTCAGGCCCAGGACGAACATGTCATCGACGCGGCCGTCCTTTTCGAGTTTGGCAAGATAGCGTTTGCGGTCATCCGGGTTGTACCAATGGCCGCGGGCGCTTTCCTTCTCGCCGAAGAGCTCCTGCGATGCATTGGATCGAAAGAGAACCTCTCCGGTCTCAACGCGGGACATCAAAAAGTTGGCCGGGCAGGCTTCAACGACTTTCTGGACGAGTTCCGAGGCTTCTGCTTCCGTGCGTTCGGCGGCTTCGGCGCGTTTGCGGTCGGTGACGTCCTTGAAGGTAAGGAGATAACCGCCAAGCGTCGTTTTCTTTGATGAAATCGAAAGGGTCGTTCCGTCGGTGCGCTCAAGTTCAAGATCGACCACGAAAGACTTCATGGTCTTCACCATCTGGTCGACCATGCGGGCCGGGTCCGTTCCTTCCGGAACGACAAAGAAATCTTTGCTAAAAACCTCTGCGCCGAGCGCTTTCGCGCAATCGCCTGGCTTGAAACGCGGGACGCCGGGGGGAAGGGTCAATTCATAATAGCGTTCATTGCAGAGAACGAATTTCAGATCTTCATCCCAGAGCGCGACACCGTCTTCCATGGCGTCAAAGGCATTTTGAAAAACGGCAAGGGCCGCTTTGTTGTCCGATTGGGTGAGGAGGCCTTCAAAGGCGCTCTCACTATTGGTGTTCTTTGTCGCCAAACCTTCGGCCATATGCCTCTCTCGCAACCCGCTAAACCCGGATCATTAAACTAGTCCAGTTTGTCTTAAGTGTATCCGGCTTTGTATCAATTGTATCAAAGGCTTTTGAGAGAGGCATGGGTGTCGCGTCGGCGTGTCGTGGCGGTGTGCGCTGCGTCGGTCGGCTTTCGGGGCCTGGCCCTTAAGTGCCTGCTTATTCGGGGCTGCTCTAGCAAAGCCCGAGTGAAACGAGCGTTGTGATAAGGGCCGACGCGCCGTAGATCGCGAGCGTGATGGTCATGCCGGCCCGGCGGAGTGTGTCTGGTTCGTGATAGGTAAGCCGCATTGTCTTGATCCCTGAGGTTTGGTTCGAGGGGGACAAAACACTCTGTCTGTGTGCGCCAGATGTTGCGGATTGTATCAAGTGTATCCGGGGGAGGAGCGGACTGAAACATTGGGGGGTGGGGAACGGCTGGGAAGCTGGGTTCAGCGTACTGCAGTGATGAAGAGGGGTGAAGTGGAGCGGGGTTTTGAGGGATTGTATGCCGCATGAGTGGCGTACGGCCAGAGTTGCCATTCAAACGCTCGGTCCGAAAACGTGTTTTTCTTACAACGACCGGACGATCTGCATAGGCCGGATACTTAAATGAGGATAAACAATCAGGATTGACTGGAATGTATCGGCAACGTCGTTCTCCGCATTCTTAATCGTTGCGAAATCGCCAAGGCTGGCGACCCGGGCTGTTAACACGTTGTCTGCCATATAAGTTAGCAAAAATGAGATGATCTTCGGACATGGCCTGGCGCTCGGTTTTACGTTTTGGGGACTTGCGGTTGCGATAGAATCGAGGCGTTCGTCATGCATCAAGCTACTTGCTTGTCGCGCTAGACGTAACTGTGGGTTCATAGCAGCTTTGGCTGGTATGAGGGCCGAGGGTCTTTACAAAGTCTAGAGGAAGAATTCCATTTTGATCGCTGCTTTACGGCCGGTTAAGCCGAGCACCGGGGCGTGGTGAAAGGTTGTAAATCTAGCAGTAAAACCTTCGGTGCGCACTGATGCCGTTAATAGTTTGATTTAGAGCCTCTAGTCTTTTTGCACAGAATGTCCGAACGAGATAGAAATAATGCATGATAACGAAATAGAACTCAAATTTGTAGCTCACATATTCAGATCCCAAATACACGACACCATTTCCCGAGAAACGTTTATCAAATTGGGGATAGATAACAGAGGACAATATCACCTTGATATAGATGACGTTGATCACCTCGAGGGGATATTGATTTTTGACAGGTTCAACGAACCCGAAAAACTAATAGATTTCATCGCCCAAATTCGAAAAGGGGGCCATCTAGCGCCAATTATTGTAATTGATGATAATGGATCCATTGCAGAAGTTGATGCGTTAAGAGCTGGTGCCGATCAGGTATGGCAGAAAATTGAAGATCAAAAAATTATTGAAGAGCGAATAAAACAAATTATGGAGTTGACGCGGCAAAACCGCCTGTTCGGCCAAGAAAAAAGTCTTGTTAAGACTCAACTAGGAGAGAATTACGCCAAAGCCTTATCGGTTAAAATAAGTTCAATTTCAGACAGTATTAGAGGTCTCCGTATCAACACAACTTCTGAGATCGTCGAAGAGCTCGATGAAATAGCTGAAGAACTTTTGGGGGAAATAGGAAACGAAACAAGAATTGCAGAATTATCCGACAAGATACTCTTGGTGTTCGGTAGAGTATTCGATGCTTTGGACAGCCAGGATGGTGCCAAGATCCTAGTCGCAGGAGCGGTTGCCGGGTTAGTGGGTTTGGGGGGGTGGACTGCCGTCACAGTCTACACTCTCACAATGGCAGCGTGGCAAGGAAAACAGGCTTTCATAGAAGCAGTAAAGGCCATGGGTAGGAAAAAAGGGAGCGCTGATTAACACTCGGGCGTGGACGCTATTAATCAATAAGGGTTCCCAACGTCGAAATCGCGTGGAGATCTCAGTAGCACGCGTGGGCGAAGGTCCGGTAACCCCTCCCCGACTTTTATATATGGCGCTATACTGGATCGGTCTGTTTTGGGTTCTTTTTGACCCTTCGCCGGGTTGTGGAAATAGACAAAAGAGCTTCTTTCCGCCGCCAGCTATTCAATTCGTAAAACCATTAAACCCAGACCTCCTAGCCCCTCGACTTAAACTCCGTTATCCTGTCGCCATGTCGATCTTCCTCCGCCACATCATCCAGTATGCTGTCCGAAAGGCCGCGTCGGACCCGCGCGTCAAAGAAAAAGCGCTCAAGGCAGCGCACACCGTTGCCGATGAGGCGAAGCAGATTGCGAAGGAAGACGATCGCGCCTATGCCGCAGGCCGCGCTTTCCGCAGAACGCTCAATCGGCTGATGAACGACTGAGACCTCTGGTCCGGTTTCAGACGCTGAAAGAGACGCCGACGATCTCAATGAAGCCGCTTTCAGCCCATTGCCGCACCTGGTGAAATTGCTAAATCGAGAGCACGGTTAGCTTAGGTTGAACCATTTTGACGTGGAGATTTTGCGATGAGATCGAGTGAAAAACGGAGGGCATATCGGTTGATACGTCAATTAATTTCACTGGGGCTTTTCGCGACGACATCAGCGCAAAATCGCCCGTCCCGAAAGGGTTTTGCACCAGCGGGTGCCTGGTCTGCGCCAAATCCTCGACCGATGCACCGGCATCGCCCTGCGGTCTTGGCGCGCCCATCCACACACGTTGGAAACAAAACAAAATTGATTCAACCTAAGCTAAACGTGCTCTAGTGTGTGGTTTCCCAAAGATGGACAGTCGGCACGCCACCCCGGTAGCCCTCTGAAACGATCGGGGTGCCGACAAAGCTGCCGTCTGGTTTCACATCCTGATTTCGAGCAAGTCTTCCTGCCATGAGTGACACGACCAAAGCAGCCAATTCCGATCATTTGTTTACCGAGGCCGAACGGGCGGGATTGAAACTTGCAATCAAAGGCCGGATCGTCGCCGTCGTCCTCATAACGGCTTTATTGGCTCTCAGCCGAGGGGCCGATCGGGCCCCTGAATTTCTGCTCGCCGGGTCTGTCTTCATTGCATTGGGTCTTTTGCACTATCGCATTATCGGAACATCCTATGACAGATTTTGGGTGAAATACGCGTTTGTAACACTCGATGTTGCCATGTTGAGCGCCGCTGTCGCCTTTCTGCCAGCCGAGCCCGGACTTTCACTGCCGGACATCATGATTTTCCGCTTTCAGATCTTCCCGTATTTTTACCTCATTCTCGCGATTGCCGCGTTCAGTTTCTCGCCCGGTCTCGTCATATGGGCAGGCGTGAGCGGCGCTATCGGGTGGCTCGCTGCTTTTTTCTATATTCGCTCAGGTATGGACCAGACGCTGGACTGGGGGGACATTCCAGACAACGCAACACCCGCTGAATTTCTTGGAGTTTTCCTCGATCCTGAATTCGTGGCGACCGGAACACGATTGCAGGAAGCCGCGATATTTATTGTTGTTGCTGTTCTGATCGCCATTGTCATGCAACGCGCGCGCGGGGTTGTTCGGCGTCAATTGGAAGCCGAACGCGGCATTGCCTCCATATCGCGCTTGTTCGGCCGCTTTGTTCCAGGAGCCATTGCAGACTCCATGATCGAACAGGAGGGGAAACTGGACCCGGTGGCCCGGGAGGCAACCGTGCTGATTGCCGATGTCGCGGGCTTCACGTCGCTGACCGAAACAAAGGGCGCGCGTGCGATCGTTGATATCTTCAATGATTATTTCGACGCGTCATCGGAAGTCGTCAGCGCTCACAACGGGGTTGTTACACAATTCATCGGCGACGCGGTGTTCGCGACGTTCAATGTCCCGGTGGAGGATCAGGACCACAGGCAAAACGGGATCAATGCAGCGATTGATCTGCTCAAACTCGTTCAATCGAAAACCTTTTCGGGTGAAAAACTGCAGATCCGTGTCGGCGTGAGTACCGGACCCGTCGTTGCCGGAAATATTGGTGGCGGCGGCAGAGCGACCTATACGGTTTATGGCGAAGCGGTCAATCTCGCAGCGCGCCTTGAGGCATTGAACAAAGAACAGGAAACCTCGGTTCTGATCTGCGAGAACACAGCGCGCGATCTTAATCACAACAATATCAAAGAAGTTGGCGACCTCTCAGTCCGGGGCTTCAGCAAGCCTATGAAGGTTTACACGCTGGCTTGAAACACCGGCCCCGCTCAGACGGTCGCGCTGCGACGGCCAAAGGAGACTTCTGGCTTGTAGAGAAAGGTAACCTCGCCCGAGGATCATGCAGCTCTTGGCTTCAAGCTCGTTCAGCAATCAGATCTGCCGCTTTTTCCGCTATCATGATCACCGGCGCGTTCGGGTGGCCTGTGTTCATTTGCGGCATCACCGATGCATCTGCGATACTCAACCCATCCAACCCATGCACCTTCAAATCAGGTCCAACCACACAATCCTCATCTTGCCCCATTCTGCACGTGCCTACCGGGTGGAAAGACGTCGATGAAACATCGCGTATGCTGGCGATCAGCTCTTCGTGTGTCTGGCAGTTCGGGCCGGGGGATATCTCGACCGGGTTGAGACTGGAAAACGCATCTTGCGAAACGATTTTTCGTGCTTCGCGTATTATTGCGCACATCAGGTCGATGTCGCTCGGATCACTCAGGTAGCCCGGATCTATAACCGGCCGATCCAAGGGGTCATCTGATGCGATCATAACGCGCCCGCGGCTCCAAGGCCGTGTCGGGAAACCTGAAATCGTAAACCCATGCCTGTCGGGCGGGCGATATTCAGGCGCACCGAGGCTGATGAAAAAGGGGATCATCAGGAGTTCGATATCGGGCGCATCGACATGTGGGCCGGAGCGCAGAAATGCGCCTGACTCAAAATGATTGGTGGTCATGGGACCCCGGCGCTCTTCTCGATATTGACGTTCAACTTCTAAAGCCTGCTCCTCTGTTCGACCGTAGAAAGTCAGAGGGTGTTCAATCTCCCAGCGGGCGCGGTAGTGAAAGTGGTCCTGGAGATTCTCGCCCACCCCGGGCAGGTCATGTTTCACCAAAACACCCACGGCTTTCAGTTGCGCGGCCGGACCAATTCCGGACACTTGCAGGATATGTGGCGTGCCGATGGTTCCGGATGCCAACACAGTCTCTTGAGCGAGAGCTGAACACGTTTGGCCGTTGGCGAGATACTTGACACCGTCAACCCGGTTGCCCTGCATTTCAAGAGACAGGACAGTGGCTCCGGTCACAACGGTCAAGTTGGAACGCTCCATCGCGGAGAAAAGATAAGTCCTTGCGGTGCTGCCTCTGCAGCTGTCCTTTATGGTGGCAGGAAAATAGCCGCAGCCGTCTATATGTGTCCCATTCAGATCAGGATTAAACGAGATTCCAGCCTGTTGGCAGGCTTCGATAAAGGTTTCAGAGAGAGGCGATCGCTCGCCGGGCTCGCTAACAGTCAACGGCCCGGCGTCACCATGGATAGAGAGGTCTCCGTCAACCTGCCAGTTCTCGGCTTTCCTGAAATAGGGAAGAACATCATCCCATCCCCAACCGGCTGCGCCCATCTGTTGCCAGGTGTCATAGTCAGTCGGATGTCCGCGAAGGTAGATCATGTAGTTGATTGTGCCAGTACCGCCGATGCATCGACCGCGCGGATATGCAATCTGTCGTCCGGCAAGTTCACTCTGCGGTGCTGTTCGAAATGCCCAGTCAAAGCGGGTGTTTGGAAGCCCACCGAAAAGGGAGGGGGTCGAGACCCGAGGATCGTTGTCGTTTCCGCCAGCTTCCAGGAGAAGTATTCTTCGTTTTGGGTCTTCACTCAACCGACTGGCCAACACGCAGCCCGCGCTGCCGGCGCCGACAATAATGACATCGAAGTGCGTTTCATCGGGGTCTTCGACTTCAGGCATTTTAGACTGACGCGGCCTTTCTGCCGGAAACGACAATGGACGGCACGGGAATGACAATGCCTTCTTCTGTCTCGTAGTCAGCCGCTATTTGGTTCATCTCATTTTTTATGCGGCGCACAACTTCGTCGGATTGCATTTCGACGATCATCGCGCCGCGTACGGTGAGCTGCATAATGTTGTCGAAAAAGTCCCCTTTGGGCGCATGGTAGACACTTGGAATCTCTTGAAATTCGACATCGGTAAAGCCTGCCGAGTGCATTAACTCGGCACTCACCTGTCTATCGGCCAGATAAAACGCATTTGGCGCAGGATCGGCGAGCGACATGTCCGCAAACTTGGCGATTGTTCCCATTGTGATCTGGAAAAAAGCGGATTCATCTGGCGCACACCACTGACTAAACGCGTATCGCCCTCGCGGTCGCAGGACGCGATAAGCCTCTGATATCGCGCGGGACGGTTCAGTGACATGAAACAACCCGAATGGGCAGACTGCAGCATCGAATGTGGCATCCTGGAAGTCGAGGTCCAGCGCATCGCCTTCAAAAAACGTGCAATTTGGAAAATTGGTGCGCGCTGCGCGAACCATTTGCGGAGCGAAATCAATCCCGGTTGCATGAGCGCAGATCGCGTTGGCCGCTCCTGCCGCATAGCCAGGCCCGGTGCAGATATCCAACACGTCGCTTCCCGCTCTCACCCGCACTGCTTTTAACAATGCCGGAATGGCCTGGGTTGTAATGAGGGCGGTATGATCGGCATATCGTCCGGCCTTTGCGCCCCATCCTTCGCGCTCTTTGCGGCGGAATTCCTCAAACATTTTTACCCCCCGTTCCGTCGGATTATAAGTATTTTATCATATATTCTGAAAATTTCAGAGATTCAGTCGCTCAACACCGCCGCATGTGCAAGCCGCTCAGGGGTTACGCTGACAGCGAGGAAAGATGAATAGCTGTGTCCGCTTTGGGCTCAGAGCGGTCACTCAAGCGTCGTTTACTCACGACGGCAATGGCGGCCAAAGCTGCCATTCGAAAATTCTTCCGCAATGTCGGCTTTTGTGTTCTCGTCGACTTGGTGGAAGACGCAGCATTAAATCTACCGTGTCAGATCCGAAGTGATTGGCCGAAGGCTCGCCGCAATCGCAGGAATCAGGGATCCACAAAGCCCGACAATCCCGGCCAAGATCAGACCTTGGGCCAGTCCTGAAGATGAGAACTGCAGGGTGTACCCAACACGGGTCACCCCTACAGACAAAGCCGTGGCTTCAGAGCCGTTGAACATACTGTATGAAACCGCCGCACCAACTACACCTGCAGCAATACAAATCAGGACGTACTCGATGACCAATCCTGAGCAGATGGCGCGTCGGCTGTAGCCGACTGCACGCAAAGTTGCGATTTCGATCCTTCGTTCGCTGAGCGATGCGAGCATAATATTAAGTGCGCCAACAACCGCGCCGATTGCCATGAGAATAGCGAGCGGCCAGGCGAGATTTTGAACCAGCTCGCTGCTGCGAGAAGCTTGTGCCGCATAATAGGCAGCCTCCGTTTGCACGGAGAGATTGAGCCTGGGGTCGCGTTCGACGAAGCCTGCCAATTCTGCTGTTTCACCCACTTCCCTCAGTCTAGCGCGAACACTTTGAACTGTATTGGTCCGGTCAAACAGTGTCTGGGCCGCTGTAAGGTCTGCCCATATTTCTGAGGCAGCAATCCCCCCGCCAGCTTCGAAAATACCGACAACGGTCCAGTCGGTTGCGCCCAGTCTGACCGTGTCGCCAAACGCAAAGCCGTGGTATCGGCGTGCCACATCCGCGCCAACGGTAAGTTCTGTTGCGCCTATACTTGGCCAC
Source organism: Pseudomonadota bacterium (assembly GCA_039180865.1). Taxonomy (GTDB): domain Bacteria; phylum Pseudomonadota; class Alphaproteobacteria; order Rhizobiales; family JACESI01; genus JBCDCU01. Next base: position 17,879 of record JBCDCZ010000063.1, read on the forward strand.
CGACCTTCGGTGAGAGAGACATTGCTGCGCATCGCAATTCCCGCCTCAGATAGACCACGTAGTCCGACGTTTGCACGCTGTCCGTCGCTGATC